>JBFWQJ010000006.1:0-27076 GCA_050249515.1 Dehalococcoidia bacterium
TGGTGAACGCGATCGCCGCGCCGGCGGTCGCGCTCGGCTTCGGCAGCTACCTCGCGGCCCTCACGGGGCAGCCCCCGGTGCTGCTCGCCGTCGCGGTGCTGCTGGTATGCGCCGCGATCGTGCTGATCGGGGTGAACCAGACGGTGGGCGTCGCCGCGCTCTTCGCGCTGGTCGAGGTGTCCGGGCTGGCGTTCGTGATCATCGTCGGCTTCCCCAGCCTCGGCAGCGTCGACCTGCTCGCGCTCGAGGGCGGCGCGACGGGACTCCTCGCGGGCGCCGCGCTCGTCTTCTTCGCCTACGAGGGCTTCGAGGAGATCGCGACGCTGTCCGAGGAGGTGAAGGACCCGACGCGCACCGTGCCCGCGGCGCTGCTGATCTCCGTGGGCGTGACCACGGTGATCTACGCACTGGTATGCGCGGTGGTCGTCTCCGTCGTCCCCTGGCAGGAACTCGCCACCTCGGACGCGCCGCTCGCGGATGTCGTCCGGGTGCTGGCGGGCGACCGGCTCGCGCAGGGGATCTCGCTGGTGGCGCTGTTCGCCACGTTCAACACCGTCCTGCTCGTGCTCGCCACGGGCCCGCGCGCGATGTACGGCATGGCGAACCGGCGGCTGCTCCCCGCCGTCTTCGGGCGCGTGTGGGCCGCACGAGGCACGCCGTGGGTGGCGATCCTCGGCGTGACCGCGGTTTCCGTGGTGTTCGCGGTTTCCGGGGACATCGGCTTCGTCGCGCAGGTGACGAACTTCGCGGTGTTCACGCTGTTCGTCGTCGTGAACGGCGCGGTGATGCGGCTGCGCGTCGTGCAGCCGGACCGGCCGCGGCCGTTCCGCGTGCGGCCGGCGATCGCCGGGATGCCGCTGCCGTCGACGATCGGGCTCGGCGGCGCGCTGCTGCTCTCGGCGTACATGGATCGCGATGCGCTCGTCGTCGGCGTCGCGGCGCTCGTCCTCGGGTTCGCGTTGTCGTTCGTCCTCGTGCGGGGCGAGGCGCGCGACCAGGCCCGGTCCTGAACTCGTCCCGGCCCGCTACTCCCACAGCCACGCCGGCAGCGCCATCAGCCGCTCCAGCATCGACCCGATCACCGAGCGCGAGAACGCGGTCGCGTCCGGGTGGCGGTAGCCGTCGCAGAGCGGGCGCGCCCACCTGCCGAAGGCGCCCGTCAGCTCGGTGTCGCAGATCGCGTCGACGGCCGGCGCGGGGTCCTCGTTGAGCGTGGGCGGCACTCGCGAGGGGGGCCACCCGTCCGGCGCGCTGCCCGTGGTCACGGAGCCGCCCTGGGCCGTCGCCGACCCGCCGCGCGCGAAGACGCTGCCGGACTGGCCGCCGCCCACCGTGATCGTGGATTCCGCGACCTGCTGATTCGCATCGACCACGCGGACGGTGAACGTCGCGGGCGCGGTCATCGGCTGCGGCGTCCCGGTCACCTCGCCGGTCGTGCTGAGCGCGAGCCCCGCGGGCAGCGCACCCTCCACCACGCTCCAGGTGTACGGCGGCGTCCCGCCGCGCGCCTCGAGGTCGAGCGTGAACGGGGCCGCGCTGCCCGACGAACTGACCATCGACACCGCGATGCCGATGCCGTCCGCGCGGGCGGAAGCGCCCGCCGACAGCGTGGCGGCGACGCCGAGCACGATTGCGGCGAGGGCGCGCAGGGCGCGCGCGTGTGACGGGCGGGTGGGATGCGATGGGCGCGGCATGGCGGTCTCCTCGGCGGCGGGCGCGGGCACGGTGGTGCCTCCGCCCGGGGTACCGCCGGGCGCGTTGCGGATCGCGCGCGAGTGGGCGGGGGTGCGCGACAGCGGCGTGACACGGCTGTGATTGCGGCGTGACGCGATCAGGTGCTGTGCTAACGTACCGATCACGAGAGTGATCGCGCCGCGCGATGATGCAGACGCCGGCGCGCGATGGGAGTGGTCATGCAGTTCGGGTCGTTCTTCCTCGCCGGTTCGCCGACGCGCGAGGATTCGTCGGTGGTGATGAAGCGCCTCCTCCAGTTCGTCCACGACAGCGAGGAGCTGGGGTACGACTCGGTCTGGTTCGCGGAGCACCACTTCTCGAACTACGGCTACATCCCGAACCCGCTGATCATGTCGGCGCACATGGCGAAGGAGACGGAGCGCATCCGCCTCGGCACCGCCGTCCTCGTGCTGCCGTTCTGGAACCCGCTCCGCGTCGCGGAGGATATTGCCCTCACGGACCAGCTCACGGGCGGGCGCCTGGAGGTGGGCGTGGCGCGCGGCTACCAGCCGTTCGAGTTCCGCCGCTTCGGCCTGAGCCACGACGACGCGCGCGAGCGCACGGACGAGACGCTCACCATCCTGATGCAGGCGCTCAGTTCCGATTCCGTGACGTTCGAGGGCCGCTACCACCAGATCCCGGAGACCACAATCTTCCCGCGCCCGGCGCAGCAGCCGCATCCGCCGCTGTGGCTCGCGGCGCACACCCAGGAGTCGTTCGAGATCGCCGCACGCCACGGGCTGCGCGCGTTCACCACGAACTCCGGGCGCCCGGTGGAGAACCTGAAGGAAGGCTGGGACAACTACCTCGCGGCCCGCGCGCAGTACCCGAGCGCCCCGGAGGACTTCGGCGTGCAGGTCCAGGTGATCGTCGCAGACACGGACGACGAGGCGCGCAAGCACATGGGCGCGTTCCTCTACCAGACGCGCCAGGTGGCGACGCTCCGCGGCGGCCACGAGCACGTGGTCTCCGGCGTCTCCGAGCCCATGCCGTACGAGGGCGAGCCGACCCTCGAAGAGATGTTCGACCTCCGCACGATCTCCGGCTCCCCGGAGACCGTGATCAAGAAGCTCGAGGCCTACCGCGCCGTCGCGCCCATGTCGCTGCTCAACTGCGTCTTCCACGGCGGCGACATGCCCGCGGACGTTGCACGCCACTCGATGCGGCTCTTCGCGCAGGAGGTCATGCCGCACTTCCGATAGCGACATAACCCGCTTCTGGACGTCCATTCACCCCACGTATGGGGGCCTAATGGGCAATACTGGATCGCGGGAGAATGGCGGGCGGGCATGCGAGCGGTCGTCCTCGGCGCGAGCGGGTACATCGGCAGTCACCTCGTGCCGCGGCTCGCCTCGCGGGGTGTGCAGGTGCGCGCGGTCGCGCGGAACCTGTCGGCGCTCGAGTCACGCGGCTGGGACGGCGTCGAGTGTGTTGCAGCCGACGTGCTACGACCCGAGACGCTGGACGCGGCTCTCGCCGGGGCAGACACGCTCTACTACCTGGTCCACTCTATGGGGAGCGGTCCGGACTTCCCGAAGCTCGACCGCACCGGGGCGCGGAATGTGCGCCGGGCAGCGGAGCGCGCCGGGGTGCGCCACATCGTCTACCTCGGCGGCCTCCAGCCCCCCGGCGATGGCTCCGCTCACCTGGAGTCGCGCGCGGAGACGGGGGAGATCCTGCGTGATGGGCCCATCCCCGTCACGGAGTTGCGCGCCGGCATCATCGTCGGCGCGGGCAGCGCGGCGTTCGAGGTGATCCGGGACCTGGCGTTTCACCTGCCGGTCATGGTCACGCCGCAGTGGGTGCGTTCCCGCACCCAGCCGATCGCGCTGGACGATCTGCTGGAGTACCTCGTGCGCGTGCCGGAGGCGCCGGACGCAACGGGCCGCACCTTCGATGTCGGCGGGCCGGACGTGCTCTCCTACTCGGACATGATGCAGGAGTTCGCGCGGGTCACCACCGGGCGGAGGATCCGCATCATCCCTGTGCCGGTCCTCACCCCGCGTCTCTCCTCCTACTGGCTCGACCTCGTGACCGCGGTCCCGGCGAACGTCGCCCGTCCGCTCATCGAGGGGCTGCGCCACGACCTCCTGGCGGACGACGCCCCGATCCGCGCCCTCATCCCGATCGCGCTGCACGGATACGCGGAGGCGGTCCAGAACGCGCTGGACCTGGAGCGGTCGGCGGCCGTCCCGGCCCGCTGGACCGAAGGCGCCATCGCCTATCGCGGGCAGCGCCCCGATATCGCCTACTACTCGCGCAGCGCGGGAGCCTCCGTGGAGGTCGATGTCCCCCTCGAGGCGGCGTGGAGCGCGATCGTGTCGGTGGGCGGGCGAGCCGGCTGGCCGTCCTATGACTGGCTGTGGCGGCTGCGCGGCATCCTCGACCGCGTGGTGGGAGGCCCAGGAATGCGTCGGGGGCGGCGGCACCCATCCGAGGTGCGGGCGGGCGACACGATCGACTGGTGGCGCGTCGCCGCGCTGGAGCCGGGACAGCGCCTCACGCTGGTCGCGGAGATGCGCGTCCCGGGCGCGGCCGTGCTCGAACTGGAGGTGACGCCGGGCGAGCGGGGGCGCACCCGTATCAGCGCGACCTCGTACTTTCACCCGGCAGGGCTCTGGGGGCTGCTGTACTGGATCGCGCTCATCCCGGTGCATCGGCGGATCTTCCAGACGCTGGCAGAAGGCCTGGCTCGCCGTGCCGGCGCACGCGACGCCCGAGTGAGGTAGTGCATATGCCCGGCCTCTCCACCCTCGTCGACCGCGCCCTCGAGTGGCCCGTGGTCACCTCGTTCTCGCGCATCGGCTGCGTCGTGCGTCGGCGCGTCGCGGGGTGGCGTCCGCTTGAGACGTACCGGCTGGATGGCCGCGTCGCGCTCGTCACCGGCGGCAACTCCGGCATCGGCTTCGCCGCAGCCGAGGCGCTCCTGGGCATGGGCGCCCACGTCATCCTGCTCGGCCGCAGCCCCGACCGGTTGGAGGAGGCGCGCCGCGACCTGGTCGCGCGGACCGGCAGCCAGCGCGTCTCCACCGTGCTCGCCTCCATGGACGACGCCGACGATGTGCGGCGCGCCGCCGGGGAGGTGCTCGACGCGCACCCGCGCCTCGACATCCTCGTGCACAACGCCGGCGCGCTGCTGGACGAGTACCGCCGCGCACCGATGGGCGTGGAGGTCACCTCCGCCGCGCAGGTCGCGGGGCCGTTCCTGCTCACCGGGCTGCTGCTGGACCGACTGACCACGGGGGCACCCGGGCGGGTGATCACCGTCTCCTCCGGCGGCGCCTACCTCGCGCCGCTCACCGTGTCCGGCCTGGACCCCGCACCCGAGGACTTCGACGGCAGCCGCCAGTACGCACGCGCCAAGCGCGCGCAGATCGCGCTCACGGAGCTGTGGGCCGCACGGACGCCGGGCCGCGGCGTGGTGTTCCACGCCATGCACCCGGGCTGGGTGGACACCCCCGGCCTGGTCGAATCGCTCCCGCGCTTCCGTGCGCTGTTGCGGCCCGTGCTGCGCAGCGCGGACGAGGGCGCCGAGACGATTGCGTGGCTCGCCGCGGACGACGCGGGGGCCGGCGGCCACGGCTCGTTCTGGTTCGACCGCGAGCCACGCCGGCCGCACCGCCTCGCGAGCACGCGGGCGGCCGACACCGCGGAGCGGCGCGCCCGCCTGTGGGCGTGGTGCGAGGCGCGCACGGGGTGGTCGTTCGACGCCGCCGAGCAGGCGCGGGGCGGCTGATGGACATCGCGGTCATCGGCGGCGGCGTCAGCGGCCTGGTCGCCGCGTACCTGCTCCGCCGCACCCATCACGTCGAGCTGTTCGAGGAGCGCGCGACCGCGGGCGGCCACGCGAACACGGTGGTCGTCCGCGACGAGCGCGGTGCGGAGCTGCCGCTGGACGTCGGCTTCATCGTCTACAACGAGCGCACCTACCACGTCTTCGCGCGCCTCCTCCGGGAGCTGGGCGTGGAGACCCAGGCGTCTGATATGTCCTTTGGCGTGCGCTCCGAGGAGGACGACTTCGAATACAGCAGCCGCGGTTGGCGCGGGTACCTCGGACGGCCGCGCAATCTCCTCAACCTCCGCCGCGCGCTGATGGGGCTGGACGTGCTGCGCTTCCAGCGCGACGCGCGCGCGGTGCTCCGACGCGACACGCTGCACGACGTCCCGTTCGAGGAGTACCTGCGGCGGGGCCGCTACACGCGCGACTTCCGCGAGCGCATCATCGTGCCGCTGATCGCCTCCACCTGGTCGAACGCGCCGGCGGACGTGCTGGCGTTCCCCACGAACTACCTGTTCCGCTTCCTGGAGCAGCACGGCGTGCTCGCGCTCCACAGCATCCCGGAGTGGCGGTGGGTCGTCGGCGGCGCGCGCCGGTACGTCGAGGCGATCCTGCGGCATCTCGCGCCCGGTGATGTCCACCTCGGCACCACCGTCTCCCGCGTCTCGCGCGACGGGGACGGCGCGTGCGTGGTGGCGGACGGGCAGGAGCGCCGCTTCGACGCCGTGGTCCTCGCGTGCCACGCCGACCAGGCGCTCAAGCTCCTCGCCGATCCGACCGAGGAGGAGCGCACGGCGCTCGGCGGGTTCCGGTACGCCGCCAACCACGTGGTGCTGCACACGGACGAGCGCGTCCTGCCTCGACGGCCGTGGATGCGCGCGGCGTGGAACTACCACCGCATCGAGCGAGACGGCTTCCCGCGCACGCTCACCATGAGCTACGACCTCACGCGCCTCCAGCGCCTCCCGGGCGATGTGACGTACTGCGTCTCCGTGAACCCGGGCGACCGCGTGGCGTCCGAGCGCGTGCTCGCGTCGTTCCAGTACGCGCACCCCGTCTACTCGCTCGCGACGCTGGAAGCGCAGCGCCGCGTCGAGGCGCTGCAGGGGCAGCGCGCCACCTACTTCGCCGGGGCGCACCTGGGCTATGGCTTCCACGAGGACGGCGCGCGCTCCGGGCTGGCCGTGGCGGAGCGGCTGGGCGTCCGCTGGTGAGCGGGCCCGGCCCGGCGGAGCCGCGCTCGCACCTGCTCGCGGGCACGATCCGGCACCGCCGCGACCGGCACACCACCTACGACTTCACGCACCATGTCTGGTACCTGGCGCTCGACCTCGACGAGCTGCCCGAGGTCGACCGGCGGCTGCGGCTGCTGTCGCTCAACCGCCGCAACCTGCTGGAACTCCGCGACGCCGACCACCTGGACCCCGCGCGGGGCGAGGGACTGCGCGCCGGCGTGGACCGGCGGCTTGCGGCGCTCGGCCTCGACCCGGCACGGACGCGCGTCACGCTCGTCGCGTACCCGCGCGTGCTGGGGTACGTGTTCAATCCCGTGTCGTTCTATCTCTGCCACGACCGCGAGGGCGGCGCGCTGCGCCTCGTCATCGCGGAGGTGCACAACACGCACGGCGACCGGGAGGTCTACGACTTCCTGCCCGCGGGCGAGGGCGGCCCGGTCTTCCGGGGCGTGCAGGACAAGCGGATGTACGTCTCGCCGTTCATCGCCCCGGAGGCGCGCTACGAACTGCTGGCGTGGGAGGACGCGAACAGCCTCGCGATCACGATCCGCGAGGCGGAGACGGCGGGCGAAGCGGCCGAGGCGGCGCTGTTCGCGCGCCTGCAGGTCCGGCGCCGGCCGCTGACGGACGGGCAGGTGCTCCGCCTGCTCGCGCGCGACCCGCTGGTGCCGCTGAAGACGACGGCGCTGATCATGTGGCACGCCGTCCGGCTGTGGGCCCGCGGCGTCCCCTTCCGGCGCTATCGCCGCGCCCGCTAGCCCTCCGTGACGCGCGGGTCCACGAGGTGCTCAAGCGGTTCCCCCGCCAGGTAGCGGCGCAGGTTCGCGCAGAAGATCGCGGTCGCGCGCTCGTAGTAGCGGTCGGTGCCCGCCGCGATGTGCGGCGTCATCACGAGGTTCCCCAGGTCCCACAGCGGCGAGTCGGCGGGCAGCGGCTCACGCCCGAACACGTCCAGCGCTGCGCCGGCGATCCGCTGTGCCTGGAGCGCCTCCACGAGCGCTGGCTCGTCGATGAGCGGGCCGCGCCCGACGTTCAACAGCACGGCGTCGGGGCGCATTGCGGCGAGTGCGGCGGCGTCGATCATCCCGCGCGTCTGCGCCGTGAGCGGCGCGGTCAGCACCACGTAGTCGCTCTCCGCAAGGAGTGAGTGCAGCATGCTCGGCGGCAGCGCGGTGTCCACCAGCGGGTGGCTCGGGTTCGCTTCGCACGCGCGGCGCATGCCGCTGACGCGGCAGCCGAGGGCACGCGCGCGCCGCGCCACCTCGCCCCCGATCGCACCCAGCCCGACGATGCCGACCGTGGCGCCGTCCAGCTCACGCGGCATGTAGCGGCGCCACTCGTGCGCGCGCTGGCTGTGGAACGCGGCGGGCCAGCACTTCGCGAACATCAGCATGCAGCCGATCACCCACTCCGCGATCGGCGGCGCGGACATCTCGCCGACGTTCGTGAACTGCACGTCCCCCGTCAGCGCGGGGTCGACGCGGTCGAAGCCCACGTGCGCCAGCTGCACCCAGCGCAGGTGCGGCGCGTCCTGCGCCAGCGCGAGCCGCGGCAGTGGGCCGGCCCAGCCGCAGAAGATCACCTCCGCCGTGCGGGCCGCCTCGGTCAGCTCCTCGGCAGGGGTGCTGTTCGTCAGCTCGCTGGGATAGGGGAGGCGGCCGCCGAAGCGGGCCAGGTTGCCCGCGCCCAGCACGCGCAGCGACACCTCGGGCGACACGGCCTCGATCCGCGCGGCGAGCGCCGGATCGAGGTCGTACGCGACCACGACGTTCACCGGCATGGCAGGCTCCGTCCCGTTCCGCCTCGCGCGGTCGTCCCCGCGCCTACCCGTGTCCCTCGTGCGACACCGGCGCGTCGCGGAACACGAACCGCAGCGCGAGGAACCCGAGGATACCCGACAGCAGCGAGGCGAAGATGATGCCGAGCTTCGCGTCCGTGAGCAGGACCTCCTCCGTGTAGGAGAGCTCCGTCACGAACAGCGCCACCGTGAAGCCGATGCCGGAGACGATGCCCATCGCCAGCACGCCCGCCCAGCCCACGCCGCTCGGGAGCTTCGCGCCGGCCATCACCGCCAGCCGCACCGCGATGAAGATGCCGATCGGCTTGCCCAGCAGCAGCCCGAAGAACACGCCGAGCATCACCGGCGAGGTGAGCGCCGCGCCCAGCGTGCCCGGGTCCACCGGCACGCCGGAGTTCGCCAGCGCGAACAGCGGCGCGATGCCGAAGGCCACCACCGGCTGCAGGTCGCGCACCAGCCGGTCCAGCGGCGACACGTGGTCGCGCGCCTCGCGCGCCAGCTCCAGCGCGATCGTCGCCTGCTCCTCGATCGTCTCTTCGCTGTCGTCCACGGCGTCGAAGCGGCTCGTCAGGTGGTGCATGCGCTCCACGAAGCCGTTGACGGGCTGCCACGGCCGCCACGGCGCCAGCAGGCCCAGCGCCACGCCGAGGATCGTCGCGTGCACGCCGGACTCCAGCATCAGCGCCCAGCCCAGCGCCCCCAGCGCGAAGTAGATCGGCAGGTACCAGATGCCGCTCTGCCGCAGGAAGTAGCAGGCGAGCAGGATCACGGCGACCGCGCCCAGCGCCCACGCCTGGAGCCCCGTGGCGTAGAACACCGCGATCACGAGGATGCCGCCGATGTCGTCCGCGATCGCGAGCGCCAGCAGCGTGACGCGCAGGCCGAACGGCACGCGCGACCCTGCCAGCGTCAGCACGCCGACCGCGAAGGCGATGTCCGTGGCGACCGGGATGCCCCAGCCGCCCGCGCCCTCACCGCCGCGCACGATCAGCACGAAGATCAGCGCCGGTGCGATCATCCCGCCGACCGCGCCCACGATCGGCACGATCACCCGGCGCAGCTCGGACAGCTCGCCCAACACCGCTTCACGCTTGATCTCGAGGCCGACGAGGAAGAAGAAGAAGACCATCAGCACGTCGTTCACCCAGAAGTGAACGGGCTGGTCGACCTCCCAGAACCCTAGCGAGAAGACGATGTGGTGGTCGAGGAACTCGTGGTAGGAGTGCGCCCACGGGGAGTTCACCCAGGCGAGCGCGATCACCGCGCCGATCAGCAGGACCACGCCACTCGCGCTCTCGGTGGCCATGAACCGCGCCACCGGGCTGACGAGTTGCTCCACCCGTCCGCGACGTGCGTGCAGCCTCGCGTACTCGTCCGTCATCGTCATCTCACTCCTCCCGGATCGTGGCGTGCATTGTCACGCGCCGATCTCTTGAGAGCGATGCGGGATCATCGAGGGGCGCCGCGGAGCCCTCAGCGGCCCGGCGCGGGTTCCGGTGCCGCCGGGGCGGCCGGTGCGCGGGTCGCCCGTCGCTGCCAGGTGAGCGAGGCGATCGCGAGCCCCTGCAGCGCGAGCATGGAGGCGAGCGGGACCGCGTAGCCGCCGCTGGCGTCCACCAGCCAGCCGGCCGCCAGCGGCGCCGCCGCGCCGCAGACGCTGACCACCGCCTGCTGCACGCCGCTCAGCGTGCCGAGCTGGTCCTCCCCGTACACCTCGATCACCCACAGGCCGTGGAGCGGGGAGTGGAGGCCGATGGACACGCCGCAGGCGAGCGCGAAGACGACGGCGAGGACGGCGGTCCCGCCGGCGACCACCGCCGTCAGCAGCGCCGCGAGCCCGAGCGCGCCCATGCCATAGGACACATACAGCGAGCCCGGCACGCCGAGGCGTCGCGTGAGCGGGGTCAGCGCCAGCCGAGCGGGGGCCTGCATCAGCCCGCGGGCGCCGCCATACCCGGACGCGGCGGCCAGCGTGAGCCCCGCGGCCTGCAGCGCCGGCACCTGGTGCAGCACGATGGCGTTCGAGGCGCCGATCAGGAGCGCGATCGTGAGCATCGCGCGCCACACCGCGGGACGGCGGAGCGCCGCCCGCAGGTCCGGGCGGGGCCGCGCCCCGGTCGCGTCCGTGGGCGCGGGCGGCGCGTCCACCAGGAGCGCCGCGGGCAGCATCAGCGCGACCATCAGCGCCACCAGCACCTGCGCCGCCGCACGCCAGCCGAGGGTCTCGATGAGCACGCCGCCGAGCGGATAGAAGATCGGGCTGGCAAGTGCGCCGAGGAGCGTGAGCACCTGGAACGCCTCGGCGCGGCGGACAGGGTAGGAGCGCGCGGTGGCGGGCATGGTCGCCTGGTAGAACCACCCCCCGCCGATGATCGCGCTGCCGCCGCCCCAGGCGAGCGCGAACGGCACCGGCTCGGTCAGCCCGGTCGCGAGGAACAGGAGCGCCGCGCCGGCGACCAGCGTGACCAGCCCCGGGAGCCTCGACCCGACGCGGTCCAGCGCCCGGCCCACGCCGATCGCCACCACCCCGCTGCCCAGGATGCCGATGGAGAACGCGGCGGAGAGCGAGGCGGTGGTCCAGCCGGTATCAAGCGCGATCGGCGCGATCAGCACGCCGATCGCGTAGGACGCGGTCCCGTAGGCGCCGATGGTGGCGACGCCGAGCAGGATCGCGACGCGCCAGTCATGCAGCGCCGCGATCGTCCGGTGCATCCCTGCGGGCTCCCCTGCGCGCGGCCGCCGTCGGTGGCTAGCCGAGGGGAGAGTAGTCGGTCGGGGTCATGATCCGGTTCTCGACGTGGTTGACCAGCGGCCCGTCCACCTCGGTCGCGGCGCGGGCGGCGTGCCACTCCGTGTCCGCCTGGAACGCGCCCCACGCCTGCTCCCGGTGGGCCAGGTCGCGGTAGCCGAGGATGTAGACGAACTCGTCGCTGCGGCCGCCGACGGTGTTGGTGAAGTAGCCGACGCTCTGGATGCCGTGCTTCTCGAAGAACTTCGTCGTGATGTTGCCGAAGCGGTCCTTCAGCGCCTGCATCTTGCCCTGGTTCACCGTGTAGTACCGGAACTCGTAGATCACGTGCGCCTCCCCGTCGCTGCGCCGCGCCCGGCGGCGCGTCCCGCGCCACAGTACACGGCCCGCGTGCGCAGGCAAGCCACCCCGATCCCGGACCGGCGAGGGCGACCGCGCCGGGTGGATCGGGTAGCATCCTCCCGGAATCCGCGCGCCACCGGGCGGCGGACAGTGAGGGAGTTCCCGTTGCCTGTTGTCGACTTCTCGCTCGCCGGCAAGACCGTCATCGTCACCGGAGGCAGCCGCGGCATCGGCCGCGCGATCGCCATCGGCATGGGCGAGGCGGGGGCCAACGTCGTCATCGGCGCGCGCAAGCCGGAGTCCCTCGAGGAGGCGACGAAGGCGGTGGAGGCGACCGGCGCGAAGGCGCTGGGCGTGGTCACCAACGTGCGCGACATGGACAGCCTGTCCAACCTCGTCGCGGAGTCGAAGCGCGCGTTCGGGCGCGTGGACGTGCTGGTGAACAACGCCGGCACGAACCCCGTGCACGGCCCCGCGGCGACCATCGACGAGCGTGCCTGGGACGCCGTCATGAACACGAACCTGAAGGCCGTCTTCTTCCTCAGCAAGCTCGCGCGCGAGGCGATCCTCGAGCACGGCGAGGGTGGGAGCGTCATCAACATCAGCTCCACCGGCGGCCTGCGGGCCGGCAGCGGGCTCGGCGTCTACAGCATCTCCAAGGCCGGTCTGCTCATGCTCACGCGCGTGCTGGCGAGCGAGTGGGGCGCGGACGGCATCCGCGTCAACAGCATCGCCCCCGGCGTGATCGAGACGGAGTTCTCGCGCCCGCTGTGGGACAAGCCGGGTGGCGGTGCCACCGGCGGCAAGGGCCTCGGCCGCATCGGCACGCCGGAGGAGATCGCCGGGGCGGCGGTCTACCTCGCCAGCCCCGCCGCATCGTTCATCACCGGCGCCACGATCCTCGCGGACGGCGGCGCGCTGGCGTAGGCACCGCGCGGACGAGCCAGCCGGGGACGCACGAGGAGCAGGACGATGGCAACGGTACAGACGATCCGCGGACCGATCGCGGTCGAGGGCCTCGGCATGACGCTGTCGCACGAGCACCTCATCGCGGGCTCCGGCACGATCGACCGGATGCCGAAGTTCTACAACGAGGACGAGGCGTACGCGCTGAACCTGCAGGCGCTCGAGCGCGCGCGCGCCGCCGGCGTCCAGTCGATGATCGACCTCACGACGATGGACCTCGGCCGGCAGGTGCGCCTCTTCCAGCGCGTCGCGGAGGCGGACACCGGCGTGAACCTTGTCTGCGCGACCGGCGTGTACCGCTGGGTGCCGGCGTACTTCCTGGGGGGCAACCCGGATGACATCGCGGAGTTCCTGCTCGGCGAGATCCAGGACGGCATCGAGGGCACCGGTATCCGCGCCGGGATCATCAAGCTCGCGTGGGACCTGGAGTACCGCCTGGACGAGGGGCCGTGGTCGCCCCGCAGCGCGCTGGAGCGCTGCGCCCGCGGCGCGGCCCGTGCGGCGAAGGCGGCCGGCGTCCCGATCTCCTGCCACACGCTCGCGACCGATGAACTGGGCACGCCGCTCCTCGACCTGTTCGAGGACGAAGGGCTGGACCTCGCCGCCGTCACGATCGGGCACTCCAACGACACCACCGACCTCGGCTACCTCGGACGGATCGCGGGGCGGGGCGCCAACCTCGGCTTCGACCGGTACGGCGGCGTGCGCGACGACGCGGAGAACGAGCGCCGCGCCGCGCTGGCGAAGGCGATGTTCGAGGCGGGCTACGGGGAACAGGTGAGCCTGGGCCACGACGGATCGCCGTACATGCGCTTCGGCGGCATCCGCCCCACCAACCTCGACTGCTGGACGTACGTCCCCCGGCACGAGGTGCCGTGGCTGCTGTTGCACGGGCTGACGGAGGACCAGGTGGCGGGCATGACCGTGCGCTCGATCCGCCGCACCTTCGAGGCCGCGGCCGCGATGAAGCGGGACTAGCGCCCGAAGTCGAAGATGCGGAGCACCTCCGGCGTCGCCTGCGCGTAAGGGATCACAAACGCCGCGAGGCTGAGCGCCGTCAGCGACGAGAGCGCGACCACGACCGCACGCCGGTGCCGGCGCTGGTACGCGCCGTCCGGGTCCAGCATCTCGGGCGTGACCCACGGCATGAACCACCAGAGTTGCGTGTCCGCTGCGACCAGCCACCGAAGCACATCGGGCCGCGCAAGGTGCAACGCCAGTAGTAACAGCCCCGTTACAGAGAGGAGGCCGGCAGTCACCATGCGGTGACGATAGGCAGCATGCTTGCATTTCGTCCACCTTGCACGGAAGGTGCGTGACACACTCATCGCCATCCCCGTGCGCGCCACGCTCACGCTGTCGCGCGCACATGCGAGGCGGCACAGTGGCAGGGCATGAAGGGGCACCGTTGATGCAACGGCGCGGCGGCGATTGCCTGGTCCAGCTTCGGGGGCGCTCCATGGCCCGACCGGTACCGTCCGAGGCGGGCGATGCCCGGCCCTGACGCCTCGCGCCCGGCGCGACCACCTCGACGCCGCGCCTTCGCGGGCGTGCGGGAGCGGCTGTCGTCCGCCCACCCGGGCACGCAGCTGGCGGCGGTCGCCGTCCCGATCATCCTGCTGCTCACGGCGGCGGCGCTCACCTTCGCGTGGCGCGGGTACGAACGTTCCGTGCAGACGGCCGAGTACGAATCGCGGCTCCTCGCCGCCGCGGCCGCCGTGGACGCAGAGCGCTTCCTCGCCAACCGCATCGAGACGCTCGCCGCGGTCAGCACCGCGCCCGTGTTCCGGCAGGGCAACCTGAACGACATCCACGACTACCTCTCCCAGGTGGTGGACGCGACGGGCTTCTCCGAGATCGGCTGGATCGACACGACGGGGTACGGCCTCACCGTCGGCGGCGCGCCGCTCCTGCGCGAGCCGCTGTACGTCGGCGACCGCCCGCACATCGCGCGTGCGCTGCAGACCGGCGAGCCGGTGGTGGGCGCGGCGCAGATCAGCCGCGTCAGTCAGGAGCCCACCGTCAACGTGGTGCTCCCCGTGAAGGACGGGACGAGGATCGTCGCGCTCCTCGCCGGTGCGGTGCGCCTGAACGGCCCGAAGACCACGGACCTCCGCTTCGGGAACGTGGACGGGCTGCGGGTCGTGGACGGGCAGGGCAACCTGGCGGTCATCGGCGAGCGGCAGGACCTGCGCGAGCTGCGGAACGTCTCGGAGTGGCCGCCGTACGCGGCGATCCGCGATCAGCGCGAGGGCGTGATCCGCGCCGAGGTCGGCGTCCTCGGAGGGGAGGACCGGCTGATCGGCTTCGCGCCGGTCGCCGGCTCGGACTGGCTCGTCCTCGTTGACCGCTCGCAGCAGGCCGTCTTCGGCGACGCCCTCAACACGCTGCGCGTCGAGGTGGCGCTGGCGACGATGTTCGCGGCGTGCAGCCTGCTGGTCGTCGTCTGGGCGGCGTGGCGGCTGGACACGGAGGCCGAGCGGTTCGTGCTCTTCGTCGACACGCTCGCGCACGACGTGGGCACGCCGCTGACCGTGATTCGCGCCTACGCCTCCCGCCTGCAGCGATCGATGCGCGACGACCCCTCGCGGCTTGCCAGCATCACGGAGATCGACCGCGCCGGGCGGCGCATCGAGCGGATGGTGCAGGCGCTCGCGGACCTCCTCGGCCCCACGGGGCGTCCCGCCCTCGTGCGCACGGAGCTCGACCTGGCCGCGCTCGTCCGCGAGATGGTCGAGGAGTACGAGCTGCGCACCGGCCGCACCATCCGCTACCAGCCCGGGGTGCCGTCGATGGTGGGCGAGTGGGACGGCCTCCGCGTGGAGCGGCTCGTCGACAACCTGCTGTCGAACGCGATCAAGTACAGCCCGTCCGACTCCGAGGTGATGGTGCGGCTGTCCGCGGAGGGCGCGGAACCCCGGCTCGCGGTGCTGGAGGTGCGCGACTTCGGCATCGGCATTCCGGAGGCGGAGCAGCGGGCCATCTGGCGTCGGTTCCGCCGGGGCTCGAACACGGGCGGGGTGCCGGGCAAGGGCGTGGGGCTGGCCAGCGTCCAGCAGATCGCGCAGGAGCACGGCGGTTCCGTGCACCTGCGGAGCAGCGCCGGGCAGGGCACCGCCGTCACCGTGCGTCTCCCGTGGCCGGAGGACCGCGCCCCCGGCGCGGACGAGGACGGCGGCGAGCCGGTCGGCGCGTCGGCCGAAGGCGGGTCGCGCGCCTAGCCCGCCTCCGCCCGCGCCGCCGCGTACGCCGCCAGCGCCCGCGCGCGCCCCTCGTCCAGGTCGACGATCCGCGCCGGATAGCCCACGCCGATGCGCACCCCGGCCGCCTCCTGCTGCGCCGCGCTCATCCGCCACGGCTCGTGCGCGTGGCGCGCCTCCGACCCCTCGAGCTCGGGCACCCAGCGGCGGACGTAGTCGCCGTGCGGGTCGAAGCGCTCCCCCTGCCGCAGCGGGTTGAAGACGCGGAAGTAGGGCGCGGCGTCCGTGCCCACCCCTGCCGTCCACTGCCACCCGCCATTGTTCGACGCGACGTCACCGTCCACCAGTTGCTCCATGAACCACTGCTCGCCCAGCCGCCAGTCGCAGAGCAGGTGCTTCACTAGGAACGAAGCGACGATCATCCGGCAGCGGTTGTGCATCCAACCCGTCGCCGCGAGCTGGCGCATCGCCGCGTCCACGATCGGGAAGCCCGTCCGTCCCGCCCGCCACGCCGCGAGGTCGTCGGGGTCGTTGCGCCACGCGATGCCGCGCAGCCGCGCGTCGAACGCCTCGCGGGTGACGCGGGGGAAGGCGTCCAGCACGCCGAGGTAGAAGTCGCGCCAGATCAGCTCGTCCAGCCAGCGTCCGGCGCCCGCGCGGCCCGCCTCATCCGCCGCGCGTCCCTCAGCCTCCAGCGCGCGCGTCGCCGCCTCGCGCGGCGAGAGCATGCCGAAGCGCAGGTAGGGCGACAGCGCCGAGGTGCCATCGAGGTCGGGGCGGTCGCGCTCGTCCGCGTAGCGGAAGATCGCCGCGTCCTCGGCGCGCGTGAACCGGTCGAGGCGTGCGCGCGCCTCCGCCTCGCCCGCCGGGAAGGCGGCCGGTGGGGCCGCCTCCGGCAGCGGCGCGCTCGCGAGCGCGGCCGGCACGCTGGGCAGCACGCGCGGTACCGGGAGCGCCTCGGCGAGGGGCTCCAGCGCGAGCCAGGCCCTTCGGAAGGCCCCGAAGACGACATAAGACGACCCGTCCGGCTTCCGCACGGTAGAGGGCGCGCGGATCGCCGGGGAGCCCACGAGCGTCAACGGCGCATGCCGGGCGACCTCGGCGTCACGGCGTCGAGCGAAGGGGGAGTGGTCGGCCTCCGCGATGACGGTGGTCGCGCCGGTCTCCGCGACGAGCGCGGGGATGACATCGGTCGGCGCGCCCGCGCGCAACACGAGGCGGCTGCCGCGGGCGCGCAGCTCGGCGTCCAGCGCGCGCAGCCCGGCGAACAGGAACGCCTGCCGCCGTGCCGCCTGCGCGTGCCACCTCGATGCGAGGGCAGCGGGGTCGAGGACGAACACCGGCACGACCGCGCCGCCGGTGGCCGTGGTGGCGCGCAGCGCAGCGGTGAGCGCGGCGTTGTCGTGCAGGCGGAGGTCGCGGCGGAGCCACCAGATCGCGGTCACGGGGGGCACTGTCTCACACCCCGGCCGCGGCCCGCCCGGACGTAGACCGGGAGGCGGACTCGGCACAGAATTGGACGAGCGACCCCGGGCAGCCCCCGGGCCGCGGTGCGGCCGCGCACCGCCGCGGAATGCGAGGTCCCGTGCAGTCGAGCGGCGATACCCGTCGCGGGGCACAGCCCGGCAACCTCCGCATCCGCCGAGGCCGCAGGACGAGCCAGGAGATCACGATCCGCCGGGTCGAGATCCGGCGTCCTCGACGGCCCGGCGTGCTGCTGCTGATCGCCGGGTTCGTCTCCCTGATCCTCGTGGGCACGGGGCTGCTGATGCTCCCGATCGCCAGCGAGAGCCGGGAGTCGGCGCCGTTCATGCGCGCGCTGTTCACGGCGACCTCCGCGGTGTGCGTGACCGGGCTGGTGGTGGTGGACACGCGCGAGACGTGGTCGGCCTTCGGCGAGGCCGTGATCATGCTGCTCTTCCAGCTGGGCGGCCTGGGCTTCATGACCAGCGCGACGCTGCTGCTGATCGTCTTCCGCCGCCGCGTCTCCATGAGCCAGCGCATCACCACCAGCGAGACCGCCGGACAGCTCGGCTCGACGCCGTTCCAGGTGCTCATCCGCCGCATCGTCCTCGTCACCCTCGCGATCGAGGCGGTCGGGTTCCTGCTGCTCGTCCCCTCGTTCGCCATCCATGACGGCGCGCTGGGGGTGGAGCAGCTCTGGCGTTCGCTGTTCACCGCCGTCTCCGCCTTCAACAACGCGGGCTTCGACATCGAGGGCGGCGGGAGCAGCCTCTCTGCCTACGACCAGAACCCGGGCGTGCTGGGCGCGGTCGCGCTCCTCACGTTCATCGGCGGCATCGGGTACGCCGTGTGGTGGGACGTGTGGCGGCACCGGACGTGGGCGCCCCTGCAGTTGAACACGAAGATCGTCCTCAGCACCTCGGCGGTGCTCATCCCGCTCGGCGCCGTCGTCATGCTGGGGAGCGAGGCGCTGACGCCCGGCATGCTGCACCACCTGCCGCTGTCGGAGTCGATGCCGGTGACGATCTTCGAATCGGTGTACGCGCGCACCTCCGGGTTCACCGCGTTCGACCTGTCGCGCGCGCACGACGAGACCGTGCTGGTGCTGATGGCGCTCATGTTCATCGGCGGGGCGTCCGGCTCCACCGCCGGCGGCGTGAAGGTGAACACGTTCACGGTGCTCTTCTTCACGATCATCTCCTCCACGCGCGGCGAGGAGCACGTGAGCGCGTTCAACCGCGAGATCGCGTGGCGGCAGGTGAACCGGGCGCTCTCCGTCGCGCTGCTCTCGGTGGCGATCGTCGCCTCGATCACCTTCTTCCTGGCGATCATGACGGAGGCGCCGCTGGTGGTCGTGATGTTCGAGGCGGTCTCCGCCTTCGCCACCTGCGGCCTGTCCATGGGCTTCACCGGCTCCCTGAGCGAGCTGCCGCAGGGGCTCATCGTCTTCACCATGTTCATCGGCCGCCTCGGGCCGCTGACGTTCGCGCTGGCGCTCGCCGAGCGGTTCGAGGCGCGACAGCGCCTCCGCTACCCGGAAGGCGAGATCAACATTGGGTAACCTCAAGTCCAGGGGGCACGCATGAAGCAGCAGGTGGCGGTGATCGGGCTCGGCCGCTTCGGCTCCGCCGTGGCGATCGAGCTGGTGAGGCTCGGCCACGACGTGCTGGGCGTGGACAGCGACATGAACGCCGTGCAGCGGCTCTCCAACCAGCTCTCCCACGTGGTCCAGGCGGACGCGATCGACGAGGAGACCCTGACCCGCCTGGGCGTCGGGGACTTCGACGCGGCGATCGTGGGCATCACGGAGAGCCTGGAGACCAGCATCCTCGCCACGCTGATGCTGAAGCGGCTGGGGGTGCCGCGCGTCGTGGTGAAGGCGCGGAACGAGACGCACGGCGACATCCTGGCGCGCGTCGGCGCGGACCGGGTGGTGTACCCGGAGCGCGACACCGGCGTCCGGCTGGCCCACTCCTGGACCTCCACCGCGATCACGGACTCCCTGGACGTGATCGAGGGCTACGCCGTCTCGAAGGTCGCTGTGCCGGCGTTGATGGTCGGCAAGACGATCGGCGAGGCGATGGCGACGGGGGACTTCCAGATGGCGCTGCTGCTGCTCGCGCGGGGGCCTCGCGTCACCGTGTACCCCAACAGCGACACCCAACTGCGCGAGGGCGACGTCCTGGTGATCGGCGGCGAGCTGTCCGAGATGGAGCGCTTCTTCGCGACGCTGGCGACCGGCTAGGGCGATTTCACCACATAGCGACATAACGCTAGCGCCCGCAATGCAGGCGGCATCAATAGCCGCTCACTCGATGTGCCTTTACGATTCGGCATACGTTCCGTCCGGACGCGGTCCGGGCGGGTCGACCTGTGCGGGGGCACAGTGAGCCGTTGGTCGCCGGGGGGCGCCCGCGGCGCTACAGGAAGGACGTGCTGTGGAGGGGATCTACCTCGGCGTAGGGGCGGGCGCGATCGCGCTGCTCTTCGCCCTGTTCACCGCCCGCTCCGTGATCGCCGAGGATCCGGGCGATGCGCGGATGCAGGCGATTGCGAAGTCAATCCAGGAGGGCGCCAGCGCGTTCCTTCGCCAGGAGTACACCTTCATCGGTGGGTTCGTGGTCGTGGTCACGGTGGTCATCGCCGTGTTCGTCGACATGGACGTGCTGAGCAAGTTCGGTGACCCGGCGGGCGCGATGACGGGGTTGCCGAGGACGGCGATCGCGTACGTCATCGGCGCGGTGGCCTCGGCCTCGGCCGGCCTCGTCGGCATGTACATCGCCGTGCGCGCCAACGTGCGCACCGCGGCGAAGGCCCGCACCGGGCTGAACGCGGCGCTGCGCGTCGCCTTCTCCTCCGGCACGGTCATGGGCATGACGGTCGTCGGCCTGTCGCTGTTCTTCATCTCCGCCATCTACCTGCTCTTCCAGGACGTGCAGCCCCTCACCGGCTTCGCGTTCGGCGCCTCCTCCATCGCGCTCTTCGCGCGCGTGGGTGGCGGCATCTACACCAAGGCCGCCGACGTCGGCGCCGACATCGTCGGCAAGGTCGAGGCGGGCATCCCGGAGGACGACCCCCGCAACCCCGCGACGATCGCCGACAACGTTGGTGACAACGTGGGCGACGTGGCCGGCATGGGCGCGGACCTGTTCGAGTCCTACTCCGGCTCCATCATCGCCGCCATGTCGCTTGCCGCGATCGCCGTGATCGGGCAGGGCGAGGGCGTCTACGAGCGCGGCATCTTCGAGGCGTCCGGCGCGGCCACCTGGTTCTCGCCCGCCTACACGCTGCCGATCATCATCTCCGGCATCGGCATCGTCGCCTCGCTCATCGGCTCGTTCATGGTCCGCACCAAGGAAGGTGCGTCCATGGGGCAGCTCCTGTGGGCGCTGCGCACCGGCGTGTTCTCCGCTGCGGCCATCGCCCTCCTGGGCACGGCCGCCGTCATCGGCATGTTGGACCTGAGCTGGAACCTGCTCTGGGCCGTCATCATTGGTCTCGTCTCCGGCCAGGTCATCGGCACGGCGACGGAGTACTACACGGCGTACGAGTACAAGCCCACGCAGGCGCTGGCCGAGAAGGCCCAGACCGGTGCGGGCACGCTGATCATCGGTGGCCTCGGCCTCGGCATGCTGTCGACCGTGGTCCCGCTGCTCGCGATCGCCGCGGCCATCGGCATCACCTACTGGCTGGCGGGCCTCTACGGCATCGCCATCTCTGCGGTCGGCATGCTGTCGACCCTCGGCATCACGCTCGCCACGGACGCCTACGGCCCCGTCGCGGACAACGCCGGCGGCATCGCCGAGCAGGCGCACCTGCCGGCCGAGGTGCGTGAGCGCACGGACGCGCTGGACTCGCTGGGCAACACCACCGCGGCCACCGGCAAGGGCTTCGCCATCGGTTCCGCGGTGCTGACGTCCCTCGCCCTGATGGTCACCTACGCGCAGGCCACCGGCCTGACGGAGTTCAACATCCTGGAGGTGCACGTCCTCATCGGCCTGCTCCTCGGCTCGCTCATGCCGTTCATCTTCGCCGCCCTCACCATGGAGGCGGTCGGACGCGCGGCGATGGCGATGGTGAACGAGGTGCGTCGCCAGTTCCGCGAGCACCCCGGGATCATGGACGGTTCCGAGGACCCGGACCCGGGCCAGGCCGTGGCGATCGCCACCAGCGGCGCGATCAAGGAGATGATCATCCCCGGCATCCTCGCCGTGGTGATCCCGATCGGCGTCGGCATGATCCTGGGCCCGGCCGCCCTCGGCGGCGTGCTCATCGGCTCGGTCGGTGCGGGCTCGCTGCTCGCGCTGATGATGGCGAACGCCGGTGGCGCGTGGGACAACGCCAAGAAGTACATCGAGACGGGTGTCTACGGCGGCAAGGGCTCCGAGTCGCACAAGGCCGCCGTCATTGGTGACACCGTGGGTGACCCGTTCAAGGACACCTCCGGCCCGGCCCTGAACATCCTGCTGAAGCTGATGGCGATCGTCGCCGTCGTCTTCGGGCCGCTGTTCCTGTAGCCGCCCCCAACCGGTCGCAAGACACGCCGAGGCCCCGCGCAAGCGGGGCCTCGGTCGTGTCGTCTCCGGGGGCGCCGCGCGCGGCGGCCTCGAGGCTCGCGGGCTACGCCGTCCGCCGCCGCGCGAGCCGGTAGGCCACGTACAGCGCAATCGCGACCATCGCGAGGATCGCCGCCAGCTCGAAGTAGTCGGAGTAGTGGAGGACCGTCTCCCAGCGCTCGCCCAGCGCGAATCCCGCGCTCACGAAGATCGCGTTCCAGACCAGGCTGCCCACGGTCGTGTAGAGGGTGAACGGGAGGAACGGCATCCTTGAGAACCCCGCGGGCACCGAGATGAGGGAGCGCACCAGCGGCACCCAGCGGCAGAGCAGTACGGCAAGGGTGGACCAGCGCGCGAACCAGCGCTCCGCCATGTCCAGGTCGCCCTCGGTGATCCGCACCCAGCGCCCGTAGCGCCGCACCAGCGCGCGGACCGGCCCGGGGCCGAACAGGTACGCCGCGCCGTACAGGATCCACGCGCCGAGGAGCGACCCCACCGTCGCCGCCACGATCATGCCCGGGAGCGACGCCTCGCCCCGGCTCGCGACGAACCCGGCCAGCGCCAGCACCAGCTCCGAGGGGATCGGGGGGAAGACGTTCTCCAGCGTGACCAGCAGCGCCACGCCGACGTACCCCAGCGACTCGACGACCGCGATGACCCAGTCGGTCAGCTGTCCCAGCACGGCAACTCCTCGTCCTCGCGGGCGGAGTCCCACGCCCGGGGGTTAGGGTAGGGGAGGCCGCGCGCTCTCCGCCATCGCACCGGCGTCGAGACGCTAGGGCGTCGCGGAGGCGGGGCGGCGCTCCAGCTCCTCCGGCGCGGGGTGCGCCCGGAACTGCCAGAGCAGCAGGCCGTTGTAGATCAGCTTCACCGTGCTCCCGATGATCAGCGGCCAGCCGAACGAACTGGCCGTCAGCAGCGCCCCCGTGATCAGCGGCGCGAGCGCCGAGGCGAGCCCGCGCGGGACGTGGGTCACGCTGGCCGCGGCGGCGCGTTCCTCGGGCGGCACGACGGCCATCGTGTACGACTGGCGGGCCGGCTGGTCCATCTGGTTCAGGAACATGCGCACCATGAGCAGGGCCACGGCGATGGGCGCCGTGGGCGCGAACGCCGCGAGGAGCATCGTGATGTTCGCCGGCATCTGCGTGAAGACGATGGTGTTGATCAGCCCGACGCGCCGCGCCACGTACGGCGACAGGAACTGCGACAGCGCCGACATCACGTTGAAGCCGAAGAAGATGCTGCCCGTCGTCTCGATGTCCAGGTCGAAGCGGCGGAACAGCCACAGCGCGATCAGCGCGTGCACCAGAAAGCCGCCCCCGAACGCGTCGATGCTGAAGAGGGCGGCCAGTTTCACCACCGCGCGGCGCGCCTTGCGCAGCGGCGCCGTGCGCGCGGGGACGCCCGCGGTCTCCTCCACCGTGAGGCGGGCGTACAGCGGGAACAGCACGAGGCCCGCCACCGCGTAGGCCAGGAACGACAGTCGCTGCGACTCGAGGAGCGACCAGCCGGCGGCGTTCGCCAGCACGCCCGGCAGCACCACGCCCAGCGCGCCGAACGCCGCGGACAGCACGCCCGCCACGTTGTACCGCGCGAAGATCGCCGTGCGGTCGCGGTTGTCGATCGCGTCGCTGAGCAGCGACTGCTCCGTCGGCAGGAAGATGCTCACGTCATTGCTCGAGGGGTTCAGGGTGCCGACCACGGCGACCACCAGCAGCACCCAGAAGTTCGTCACGAACGCGAAGCCGACGCCCGTCATCACCATCAGCCCGGCCGACACGAACAGCAGTTGCCGCCGCGTGAAGTGGTACCCGAGCACGCCGAGGGCGAGCGAGAGCGCCGCGGAGCCCAGCAGGGTCGCCGTAACGATCGCGCTGATCTCCACCGGGGAGTACCCCGCCGCGTTCAGGTAGGACGCCAGCATCACCGACACGAAGCCGTCCACGGTGCCTCGGAGCGCGCGGGCCAGGAGGAGGCGTCGGGCGTCCGCGCCGGCGGAGGCGGGCAGGAGGCGGAGGCGCGGCATCGGGCTCCGTTCGGAGGGCGCTTCGAGGGTGCTGCCGGGACTCTACTCCTCGCGCGGGTGCAGTGGAACTGCCCGCCGCCCGCGGCTCAGCGTGCCAGCTGCCACTCCCGGATCGCCTCCAGCGGGTACAGCAGCATGACGATGTTCAGCAGCAGGCTGTCGCGGATCGTGAGCGCCAGCGTGACCTCCATCACCGCGATCAGCGCCACGGCCGCCCGCCACGGCAGCCGGGTGGCGATCGCGAAGCCGACGAGGCACGCGACCACGTCGAAGGAGGAGTTGAGGATGCTGTCCCCGAAGTAGTCGAGCGAGATCGTGGCCTCGCGGTAGCGGTTGATCACCGCGTCCGTGTTCTCCGCGACCTCCCACGCCACCTCGATCACCGTCGCGGCGACGAGGCGCCACGACAGCGCCAGCCAGCGGGCGGCGGGGAGCAGCGCGAAGAAGAACAGCAGCCCGTGCGTGATGTGGGTGAAGGTGTACGGGTCCGCGACCTGCTGGGAGTTCTCGTTGCTCCAGATGTCGCCGGACCAGAGCGCCACGTGGCCGCAGCGGCAGAGCGCCGGCTGCCCCATGAACCACAGCGCCACGGCACCCGCCGCCAGCACGCCGAGCGCGATCAGCACGCCCGTCGTGACCGGCATGCCTCGACGTGACAGGTCGAGGCCGCGCCGGGGCGCGCGCGGCGGGCTGGCGACCCCCGTCACTCGGCCGCGACGCGCACGATGCCGCGCTCGCGCAGGTCCTCGATCTCCGCGTCGCTGTAACCGGCGTCGCGGAGCACGTCGCGCGTCTCCTGCCCCCAGATCGGCGCGAAGTTGCGGAACGTCGCCGGGGTGCGGGAGAACTTGACCGGCGACCCCATCTGCCGCACCTGCCCCTCGGTCGGGTGGTCCAGGTCCCAGGCCATGCCGATCGCCTGGATCTGCGGGTCGTTGAATGCCTCGTCCATCGTCATGTGGATCGGCGCGACGCACGTGTCCACGGCCAGCAGGTCCTGCATCCACTCGTCGCGCGTGCGCGTGAGGAACAGTGCACGGACGTCATCGCACATCGCCGTCCACTCGTCGCCCTGCACGTCGCGCTTGTCGGCGTACTCGGGCTTGCCGATGGCGTTCATGAAGTTCGACCAGAAGATCTGGTCGGCGTTGCCGGTGCTGATGTACTGGCCGTCTTTGCACTTCAGGATGCTGATGCCCGGCCCGGTCCGACGCAGCGCGTACCTCGGCGTCTTGAGCTGCGTGGAGGCGGTGAGCCCGTACGCCATCACCGCGCCGGTCATCGGCACGTCGATGTACTGACCCTCGCCGCTGACCTCGCGCTCCAGCAGCGCCGCGAGGATCGCGTTGGCCGCCCACAGTCCGCTGCTGATGTCCGCCAGCGCGACGCCCGTGGAGCGCGGCTCGGCGTCGCCGTTGCGGCCGCCCATCAGGCCCGTGATCGCCACGAACTGCCCGTCGTGGCCGGGGCGCTTCACGTACGGGCCCTCCTGCCCGTAACCGGAGATCGAGCAGCAGATGATGCGCGGGTTGATCGCGCGCAGCGTCTCGTAGTCCACGCCCATCCACTTCGCGACACCGGGGCGGTAGCCCTCGAGCACCACGTCCGCCTCCTTCACCAGGCGGTAGAAGACCTCCTGCGAGGCGGGGCGCAGCTTCGGGTCGAGGAGGTTGAGCGAGATGCTGCGCTTGTTGCGCGCCAGCGAGTTGTGCGCCGCGTAGCGTGCGTCCTCCTCGGGCGTCGGGTCGGGCGGGGTGATCGAGTCGCGTCCCATGCCATAGCGGGGCAGCGTCTCCTCCACCTTCAGGATGTCCATCCCCCAGTCCGCCAGGATGTGCGAGCAGAACGGCCCCGGCAGGAACCTCGACAGGTCGAGCATGCGGTAGCGTTCGAGCATCAGGGGCGTCCTCTCCGGGTCCGGCTGCCGATCGGCGCGCCCGACCGAGCGCGCGCAGCATAGACCACCCGTCGAGGCCGGGCGAGGCTACGGCAGCGCCTCCCCTACCACGCCCGCCGCTGCGAGATGAACTCGCGCAGGAGGATGTTGAACTGCTCCGGGGCCTCGAGGTTGGAGAGGTGACCGGCGCCCTCGATCATGCGGAACTCCGCGCCCTCGATGCGCTGCGCCATTTCCTCGGTGGCGGCGGGCGGGATCAGCGTGTCGTTCGTCGAGGTGATCACGGTAACGGGGACGTCCAGGCGGGGGAGCAGGTCGCTGCTGTCCGGCCGCTCCGCCATGCCCAGCGACGCCGCGGCGATGCCCTCCGCCGGCTGCGCCGCGATGATCGTCTTCACCCGCGCGACGAGGTCCGCCGGGGCGCCCTCCGACAGCAGGGGCGGCGGCGCGTCCACGAGGAAGCCGGTGCCCTCGGCGCGCAGCCGCTCCGCGAGGGTGGCACGGCGGCCCTTGCCCGCCTCGTCGTCCGCCCCGCCGCGCGTGTTGGCGAGCGCCATGCCGACCACGAAGCGGCGGTGCTTCCGCCACAGCGCGAGCGCCGCGTAGCCGCCCATCGACAGCCCGCAGACCACGACGCGGTCGAGGCCCGCCGCCTGCGCCGCCGCGACGCCCGCGTCCGCCATCGCCTCCAGCGAGGTCACCGGGCCGACGCCCGGCGCGGCGCCGAACCCCGGCAGGTCCGGCGCGACGATCGGCATCGACAGCCCGAGGCCCTCGACCTGTGCCTGCCACATCGAGGCGTCGAGCGGGAAGGCGTGGAGCAGGAGCAGTCCGGCGGGCATCGGGGCCTCCTTCGGGCGCGGCGCGCGGCGCGCGACGTGCGCCTGGCACCGCCAGCATACCGGCGCGCGTGTCCCGCGATGGTCGTGCAAGGCGGCGTGCAATAATCGCCGCCGGCCCCGCCGGGGCGCGCGAGGAGGGACCGATGCCCGAGCCGATGTTCCGCGTGGGGTTCCGCGGACGCCCCATGCACGACGCCTTCCTCGAGGTCGTGCGCCGCGCACCGGCGCTCGAGGTGCGGACGATGGACGTGCCGGACGGTGAGCTGGCGGACGTGCTGGCGCAGACGCATGGGTACTACGTCTCTTCCGCGCGGAACGAGCTGCCCCTGCCATTCCACATCACGGAGGACCTGATCGCACGGATGCCCTCGTTGCTGCTCGCCGTCGCGTACGGGGCCGGCTACGACACCGTGGACGTGGACGCGTGCACGCGGCACGGCATCGCGGTGGTGAACCAGGCCGGGGGCAACGCGGAGGGCGTCGCGGAGC
>JBFWQJ010000007.1:0-26068 GCA_050249515.1 Dehalococcoidia bacterium
CGACAGGCGACCGAGGCGGCGTCGGGGTGGAGTCGCGATTGTCGCGCACGACCGCCCGGCGTCACTCCGCACGCTGATGGTGCCGCCCGGGCTACGGCCGCCCGATGAGCCCCGACCGCACGAGGTGCCGCTGCACCTTCCCGGACGCGGTGCGGGGCAGCGGCTCCCCGGCGACCTCGATCCGGCGCGGCACCTTGTACCCGGCGAGGCGCGCGCGCAGGTGCGCGTCCAGCGCCGCGGCGTCCAGGTCGCCCGCCGCCGGGACGACGACCGCCACCACCAGCGCGCCCCAGCGCTCGTCCGGCACGCCGACCACTGCGCACTCCTCGACGCCCGGGAACGCGAGGATCGCGGACTCGACCTCCGCCGGGTAGACGTTCTCGCCTCCCGACACGATCAGGTCGTCGCGCCGGTCGGCCACGTACAGGTAGCCCTCGTCGTCCAGGTAGCCGAGGTCGCCGGTGTGCAGCCAGCCGTCGCGGATCGCCTCCGCGGTCGCCTCGGGACGGCCGAGGTAGCCGGCGCAGACCGTGGGCCCGGCGACGCAGATCTCGCCGATCTCCCCCGGATCCGCCGCGCGGCTCGCGCCCTCGTCCGTCGCCATCTCGATGCGGACGGTCGTGCCGGGGAGCGGCAGTCCGGCCGACCCGAGCTTCCGCAGCGCGTCCGCCGAGGAGAGCGTCGCGACCTGCGAGGCGGTCTCGGACAGCCCGTAGGTCTGGAGCACGGGCACGCCGCGCGCCGCGGACGCCTCCAGCAGCGGCCTCGGCGCCGGCCCCCCGCCGAGTAGCACCGCCCGCAGCGTGGAGGGGTACGCGTCCCCATCCAGCGCGTACATGCGCTGCAGCATGTTGGCGACCACGGACAGCAGCGTCACGCGCTCCTCTCGCACCGCGCGGACGGCGCGCGCCTCGTCGAAGCGCTCGTGGATCACGGCCGTCGTGCCGTAGATCGCGCTGCGCAGCAGGATCGACAGCCCGCCCACGTGGTACAGCGGCAGGCACGCCAGCCAGCGATCGTCCGCCTCGACGCCGAGGTTCGCCGCCGACGCCACGGCGCTCCAGTAGAAGTTGCCGTGCGTGAGCACCGCGCCCTTCGGGCGGCCAGTGGTGCCGGAGGTGTAGATCAGACTGTGCGGCTGCTCGAAGGGGACCGTGCTCGCGCCGGCGAGCGGAGCCGCCTCCTGCCACGCTTCGTCATCCGCCGGGAGCAGCGTCACGCCCGCCTCGTCGGCGGCGGCCAGCGCCTGCGGCAGGTGCTCCGCGTCCGCGACGAGGAAGCGCGCGCCTGCATCGCGGAGCTGCCAGGCGATCTCGCTCGCCGTGAGCCGCGCGTTGTGCGGCGCCAGCATGCCCCCGGCGCGGGTGATCGCGTCCGCGAAGACGGCGAAGCCGTTGCCGTTCGCGTGCAGCAGGCCCACCGGCTCGCCGCCGCGTAGCCCGAGCGACGCGAGGCGCCCGGCCGCCGGGGCGACGCGCGCCTCCAGCTCCGCGTAGGTCAGCGCCGCACCGCCGCACTCGACAGCGACGACGGCTGGGTGCGTGGAGGCGCGGCGCGCTACCCAGTCGCACAGGTCCACGGCGAGCAGTTCGGGCATGGCGTCCCCTCGACCTAGCCGACGGTGACCCAGTCACCCTCGGCGACCGCGTCGAGGAGGACCGGATCGGGCGCGACGCCGAGGCCGGGGCGCTCCGGCAGCGCGAGCAGACCGGCGGCGGCGACCAGCGGCTGCGCGATGACGTCGCGCTCGAGGTACTCGCCGGTCCCCAGTCCGTGCGCGACACCGCCGGGGATCGCCCCGCCGATGGCGCAGGCCAGCTGCAGCGCCGCCGCTGTCCCGATCGAGGAGTCGAACGTCGTGGTCGCGAACGCGCCGATGCCCAGGCGGGCGGCGCGCTCCGCGATCGCGAACGCCGGGCGGACGCCGCCGAGGAACATCGGCTTGAGCACCACGTAGTCGGCGGCGCGCAGGTCGAGCACGCGTTCAAGCGTCCGACCGTCGGTCACGGCCTCGTCGGCGGCGATCTTCGGCGCCTCGACGCCCAGCGCGCGGGCCGCGTCGCGGACGCGGGCGAGCGCCTCGACGTCTCCGGCGGCCACGGGCTGCTCGATCAGCTCGACGTGCAGCGGGGCGAGCGCGCGCACGGCGGCGACGGCGGTCGGTTCGTCCCACGCGCCGTTCGTGTCGAGGCGGATCGCGGCGTCGGGCACGGCGTCGCGCAGCGCGTGGACGCGGCGGACATCGTCATCGAGGGGGGCGCTCCCCACCTTCAGCTTCAGCACCCGGTACCCCTGCCCGCGCGCCTCCATGCCGAACTGCACCGTCTCCTCGGGCGTCCCCTCGCCGATCACGGCGTTCACGCGGACGCTCGGCGCGACGTGCTCGGTCAGCCGCTCCGCCACGGGCACCCCGGCGCGCTGCGCCTCGAGGTCGAGCGTGGCGACGTCCAGCGCGCAGCGAAGCGCCTGCGCGCCCGGCGCGCCGGGGTCCAGCGCGTCCGCCAGGCCGTGCAGGAGCGCCTCGCCGTGCTGTCGCAGGAGTGCGGCAACGTCGTCCGCGGTGCCGTAGCCGAGCGAGGCGATGGGCGATGCCTCGCCGTAGCCGATGCGCCCGTCCTCGTCGCGCAGTGCGATGAGCACGCCGCGGCGGTCCGCCATCGCCCCGTGCGCCGCCTCGAAGCGCCGTCGCATCGGCAGGCGGAAGGGACGCCAGCGGAGCGTGGGCACGGCTAGGTGGAGAGCCCGAGCGCGAGCAGCAGGCCGAAGATGAGGTGCAGGCGCGCCATCGCGCGGAGCGCGGCGTTCAGCGGCGGGCCGTCCGTGCGGCTGAGCGACACGGCGACCGGCATCACCGCCGCGGGGACGGACAGCCAGGACAGCAGCACCCAGCCGGAGAAGTCGCCCAGGAACCACAGCGCGGCCGCGGCGATGTACGCCCCCGCCACCACGACCACCAGTTCCGTCCGCGCGAGCCGGCGACCGAGGTACACCGCCAGCGTGTACTTGCCGGCGAGCCGGTCCGTGTCGATGTCGCGGACGTTGTTCACCACGAGGATCGCTGTGACCGTGAGCGAGACCGGGAGCGACGCGGCCAGCACGTCGCCGGTGACGCGGCCGGCCTGCACGTAGTACGTGCCGGCGACGGCGACCACGCCGAAGAAGATGAACACGAACACCTCGCCCAGCCCGCGGTAGCCGAAGGGCCACGGGCCACCGGTGTACGTCACGGCCGCGAGCATCGAGGCGAGCCCGATCGCGATGATCGGCCAGCCGCCGACGTAGGTGAGGTAGAGGCCGGCGACGGTGGCGAGCGCGAAGAACGCGACCACGCCCATCGCCACCTGGCGCTCCGTCAGGAGCCCGCGCTGGGTGACGCGGATCGGGCCCAGGCGCGCCTCGTTGTCGGCGCCGCGACGGAAGTCGGAGAGGTCGTTCGCCAGGTTCGCGCCGGCCTGCAGCGCCAGCGCGCCGACCAGCGCCGCGAACGCGGCCAGCGGCGCCCACACGCCGTCGTGCACGGCGACGCCGGTGCCGACGGCGACCGGGACCACGGCGGCCGTCAGCGTGGGCGGACGGATCGCCATCCACCACACGCGGAACCGCCCGATCGTCGGCGCCGGCACGCCCGCCGGGGCATTAGCCATGGAACGGCAGCCGATCGAACTTGCTGAAGTCGGGCTGGCGCTTCTCGACGAACGAGTTGCGGCCCTCCTTCGCCTCGTCGGTGGTGTAGTACATCATCGTGATGTCGCCGGCGAGGACCTGCAGGCCCGTCGCGCCGTCCGTGTCCGCGAGGAAGGCGTTCTTCAGGAACCGGATCGCCGTGGACGACTTCGCGAGGATCTCGTTCGCCCACTTCACGCCCTCGGCCTCGAGGTCGTCGAGCGGGACGACGGCGTTCACCAGCCCCATGTCCAGCGCCTCCTGCGCGCCGTACTGGCGGCAGAGGTACCAGATCTCGCGGGCCTTCTTGGTCCCGACCAGCCGCGCGAGCATCGAGACGCCGTAGCCGGCGTCGAACGACCCGACCTTCGGCCCGGTCTGTCCGAAGCGCGCGTTCTCCGCGGCGATCGTGATGTCGCAGATGACGTGGAGCACGTGACCGCCGCCGATGGCGTACCCGGCGACGAGCGCGATCACCGGCTTCGGCATCTCGCGGATGAAGCGCTGGAGGGGGAGCACGTTCAGGCGCGCGCTGCCCTCCGTGTCCACGTAGCCGGCGTGGCCGCGGATGCGCTGGTCGCCGCCGGAGCAGAACGCGCGACCGCCGGCGCCGGTGAAGAGCACCACGCCGATCGCGTCGTCCTTCGCCGCGTCCATGAAGGCGTCCGCCAGCTCATCGATCGTCAGCGGACGGAAGGCGTTGTGCACCTCCGGACGGTTGATCGTGATCTTCGCAATGCCGCCCGACTTCTCGTAGAGGATGTCGGAGTAGGTCTTCGCGGCCTGCCAGCGGACATCGGTCGTCATCGGTCTCCCCCGCTCACGCGCCGGACTGGAGTTGAGCGCGCACACCCGTCAGGAACTCGCGCACCATCGCGTTGAACGCGTCCGGGCGCTCCAGGTGAGCCGCGTGTCCGGCATCCTCGATCAGCCGCATCGTAGCGTCCGGGATGGCCGCGGCCATCTCCCGGGCGATCGCGCTGAACTTCGTGTCCAGCGTACCCGCCGTCAGCAGCACGGGCACGCCGAGGTCGCCCAGGCGGTCCCCCACCCACTCCTGCGATCCGGTGCCCATCCCCCGCAGCGAACCGGCGAGGCCCACGGGGTCCTGCGCGAGCCGGCCGCGCCGCAGCGCGGCCCGCTGGTCGTCCGTGAGCGTGCGCTGCTGGCTGTCCCACAGCGCGATCGACTGCCAGAAGTCGACGAACGCCTCCAGCCCCTCGCGCTCCAGGCGCCGCGCCAGCGCCTCGTCCGCGGCGACGCGCGCCTCGCGCTCCTCGCCGGTGGCGAGGCCAGGCGTCGCGCCCTCGAGGACGAGCGCGGAGACGACGTCCGGGCGGTGCACGGCCACCTGGAGCGCGACGCGCCCGCCGAGCGAGTAGCCGAGCCACGCCGCGCGCTCGTGTCCGAGCGCACGCAGCAGCGCGGCAAGGTCATCCACGGCGCGGCGCATGCGGTAGCGGTCGAGGGCGGCGGGGCACCCGGAGCGCCCGTGGCCCACGAGGTCGACGGCGATCGTGGTGAAGTCGGGGGCGAGCACCGGGACGAGCGAGCGCCACGAGGCGCCCGAGCCGGTGAAGCCGAGCACCAGCACGACGGCAGGCCCGCTCCCCGCCACCTCGGCGTGCAGCGTCAGCCCATCGAGGTCGATGTCGTGGCCGGTCGAGGCGATCGGGGCGACCACCGGGGCTACGCCCGCGCCGCGACCACGGCGTGGCGGACGGCCTCGGTCGCGCGCGCCCACACCTGCTGGTGCAGCGCCACGTTGCGGTCGCGGTCGGTGCGGAGCTCCAGCACGTCCAGGCCGGGGCGCTGCAGCGCGTCGCCGATCGCGGCGCTCGCCCCGCTGGTCGGCCCGGACTCGAGGCGCGCGTAGCGACCGCCGTGCAGCGCCACCGCGTGCGAGAGGTCGAGGCCATGCGGCGTGCCCCACCATTCCTCGAAGCGCGCGGGCATGCTCGTGCGCTGCGGGAGGAAGGAGAAGATGCCGCCGCCGTCGTTGTTCACCAGCACCACGGTGAGGCTCAGGCCGTGCCGGCCGATGGGCCACAGGCCGTTCACGTCGTGCAGGAACGACAGGTCGCCGATCATCAGCGCCACCGGGCCGCCCGCCACCGCGGCCGCGCCGGCCGCGCCGGACACGACGCCGTCGATGCCGCTCGCCCCCCGCGTGCCGACGATGCGGACCGCGCGGTCGAGGTTCGGGAAGAAGGAGTCGATGTCGCGGACGGGCATCGAGTTGCCCGCGACCAGCGTGGCGCCCTCCGTCAGCGCCCCGGCGAGGTCGATCACCGCCTGGCCCTCGAACGGCTCGTCCAGCTGCGCGATCGCGTCGTCCAGCGCGTCCCGCGCGGCGACGTTCGCGTCGTGCCACAGCGCGAGCCACTCCGGGCGCGCCGAGGAGCGCGCGTCGAGCGCCTCGAGCAGCGTGGAGCAGAACGCGCCGGGGTCGGCGGCGACGGCGAGCGAGGAGTGCAGGTCGGGGTCGCGCCAGCCGCCGCCCGCGGCGACGGCCGGGTCGACGAGGATCTGCGTCGTCGACGGGAGCGCTGCGAGCCAGGTGAAGACGGGCTTGGACGTCGGCTGCGCGCCGAAGCGGATCAGCACCTCGGGGGTCGCCGGGTCCGTGAAGGCGCGCTCCCGCGCCAGCACGTCCGCGCGGTCGATGACCGCCTCCAGCGCGTGGTGCCCCGTGCGCATCCCGGAGAGCGGGTCGGCGACGATCGGCCAGCCGAGGACCTTCGCGAGCGCGGTGATCGCCGCCGCGGGGAGCCCCATCGACTCCGGCCCGCAGACGATGATGCCGCGGCGTCCACGCACCGCCTCCGCGACGCGGGCGATGTCGTTCGGCGTCGGCGCTGCCGGCGCGGCGAGCGCGCGGCGCACCTCCGGCGTCTCGAGGTCGAACGGGAGGCCCTCGGAGTCCGCGTCCACCAGCGGCTCGCGGAACGGGATGTTCAGGTGCACCGGCCCCGCGGGCGCCTCGCACGTCACGGCGGCGGCGCGCGCCCCCACGGCCGCGGCGTACCGCTCGAGGCTCGCGAGCGCGTCCGAGTCCGCCACGGGGAGGTCGACGGCCCACTTCACGTGCGTGGAGAAGATGCCCACCTGGTCTACGGTCTGGGCCGTGCCCAGGTCGCGCGCCTCCGGCGGGCGGTCCGCCGTCAGGAAGATCAGCGGCACGCGCGACAGGCGCGCCTCGACCGCCGCGGGGAGGAAGTTCGCCGCCGCCGTGCCCGAGGTGCACGCGAGCGCGACCGGCTCCCCGGTTTGCCGCGCGATGCCGAGCGCGAAGTACCCCGCCGACCGCTCGTCCAGGTGCAGCCACACCTTGAACGGCGAGCCGGGCGCCGTTGCGGCGATGGTGATCGGGGTGTTGCGGGAGCCGGGAGCGATGACGAAGTGCCGCACACCGTTCCGGTAGAGCGACTGCAGCAGCGCGTGCACCGTGCGATCGGCGGGCTGGGCCATCGCACCTATCTTATCGCGAGCGGCGGCTTCGGTCGCGAGCGCGTCCGGCCGAGGTGAGAGCCGCCGCGCCCCACCCCCCGGGGCGCTACGCCCCGAGCGCCTCGCCCAGCGGGCGGTACTTCAGCTGGACCTCGTCGTACTCCTGCTGCGGCACGGAGTCGCCCATGATGCCGTTGCCGGCGAAGAGCCACGCCCGAGGCCCCCGCACCACCGCCGAGCGCAGCCCGACGGCGAACTCGCCGTCGCCGGCACCGTCCATCCACCCCACCGGGCCCGCGTACCAGCCGCGGTCGAACGCCTCGTGCTGGGTGATCACCTCGCGCGCGCGTTCGAAGGGCCAGCCGCACACGGCGGGCGTGGGGTGCAGCCGTCCGACCAGGTCGAGGACATCCACGCCGGGGCGCACGCGGCCGCTGATCTCGGTGGAGAGGTGCTGGATGTTGCGGAGGCGGCGCAGCTGCGGCTGGTTCGGCGCGAGCAGTTCCTCGGTCGCCGGCTCCAGCCGCTCCCGGATCGCGCGCACCACCGTCTCGTGCTCGATGCGGTTCTTCGCGCTCTCCAGGAGCGCGGTGCCCAGCCGCTCGTCCTCCTCGGGGTCGGCGCCGCGCCGCGTCGAACCCGCGAGCCCGAGCGCGCGCACGCGCCCCTGCGTGAGCGAGACGAGCAGCTCCGGCGACGCGCCGAGGAACGTGGCGTCGCCGCTGGTCATGGTGAACAGGTGGCAGTCGGCGTAGTTCGCGCGCAGCCGCGCCAGCGCCCGACCGACCGAGATCGGCGCGTCCCCCGCGAGCGTCTGCGTGGAGGCGAGCACGGCCTTCTCGTACAGCCCGGCGCGCACCTCGGACGCGATCGTCGCGACGCTCGCGAGCCACCGCTCGCGGTCGATCGGCTGCTCGACGTGCAGCGACGGCGCTTCGAGGTCCATCGGAGGCCGCTGCGCCTGCTCGACGAGCGCGGCGACGTCGTGCGGCTCGGCGCTCGGCGCGAGGATCAGCGCGTTCGACTCGCCGGTGGCGAGGAACAGCACCCGCGGCAGCACGAGCCACCCGGCGCCGAAGCCCTCCCACGGTGCGCGCGGCGCGACGTTCGGGTTGAAGCGGAAGCCACCGAGGAGCCTGGGCCGCAGCCCGGGCAGGTCGCCCCCGCCCGGCCGGTCCACCAGCGCCCGCGCCTGCGCGCCCACCGCGCCCGGCCCCGCTCCCCACGGCGCCTCGATGCGCCCCGCCTCGCCGACGGCGACCATCGCGAGGCCCTGCGCCGGCCGCTCGTACGAGGCGACGACGCCCGCGCCCTGCGGGTCGTCCAGCAGGCGGCGCGGGTCGAAGGAGGCGGGGAGCGTCAGCGACAGGAACGCCTCGGGCCCCACGGCCCGCCGCTGCGTCTCGATGCGCGCGACGATCTCTCCGGCGTCGATCTGGCTCGCCAACGGTGCTCGCAGTCTGTCCGAGGTGGGTGCGGGGTGCCTCGACGGGCACGATCCCAGTATAGGCAGCGGGGTGCTGCGGGCTATGGCGACTGCGGCGGGAGTGGAATCAGCGACGAAGCCGAGCCCATAGGAACGCAGCCGAGACCACTCCACCACACGACGCCCACGATTCCGATCGAGGACATCTCCACCCAGACACCTGTCGGCGCAATCGGGGCCTTCTGAAATGCCAACCGATAGCGAACACCCCACTCGTCGGGCTGCCGCTCTTCAACGAGCCTAAGATAGGCCGGGGAACCGGCGAGGGCATCGGCGAACAGGCTCGGCGTCACCCACGAGTCGCGCGGCCCGGGGAATGCGCCGTTCGGTACGAGCCAGAAGAGGCGGCCATCACCGACACAGTTCTTCCCACCACCAATCCAGGCGACAGAAAGGGCGGGGCCAGGATTGGGTACACCGGACGGGCAAACGTCCGGCTGACCGCACTCCGCCACGACGCCGACCAGGAACGGCTCGAGAGCCCGAGCATCCCCGCTCGCCATGGCCGCGATTACCGCGTCCACATGCGGAACACCCGTCGCACGCGGCACTTCCCACACTCGACCGAGGAAGGCACCCGGTACGGGCGTTGGGCTGCCGGTTGAGGTAGCCGTCGGAGTGCCTGGGGGCGATGACGGCACCGGGGCCCTCGGACTGTGTATCGGGGGCGGACTCTCGGCAGCCGCTGGCTTCACAGTCGACGGGAGGCCAGGAGCAACCGGTTCCGTCGCCCTCAGCGTCGCCGTCGCTGCGGCAGTCGCAACCACCGTCGCGGTCGCCGCAGCCGTCGAGGCGACCGGGCGCGGATCCTCGCACCCCGCGAGGAGCGCCGCCGCCAGGACGAGGGGCATGAGGTGCTTCACGGCGCGCATCCTACGCGACTCGCGCGGCGCGGGGGCGGCGGGCTACGGCGATTGCGGCGGAGGAACGAGCAGCGCCTCCCCTGCCTCCTGCCGTCCGACGATCGGACAGTAAGGTGCGAACCATGCTCGGTACCCGTAGATCCCCTGTTCTCCCACGAAGAGATCGACGCCTTCCATGAGCGGTTGCGACACGAACACGAGCCGGTAGTCGTTGGTCGGCGTCGTCCGCTGGTAGACGGCGCGCAGCGATGCGGGTCCCCGAACCGCTCGAGTCGCGAAGTCCGACCGCGTCATCGGAATCATGTACCCGGGTGGAGCCGTTTCGGGGCTGGCCACGAGGCGAGCCCAGTCTTCCGCGCCCGGACACGCCGCCGTGCGCACCACGAGGACAGGCGCGTCCTCCGCCGCACCGGGCAGGCACAGCGGATGATCTCCGGGCCGTCCGCAGACTCCCCAATCCCCCGCGACGTATGGCTCGAGCGCGGCGCGGTCACCGGCCACCATCGCGGAGATGATCGCGTCGAGGTGAGCGACCCCGGTCCTGGGCGGCACGCTCCACGAGGCCACCGGCGTGGGTGCCGGCGAAGGCGTGGGGCTGGGAGTCGACCCTGCCGTCCCCGTCCCGGCAGCACTCGCCTTCGCCGTCGCCGTCGCGACGACCGCGCGCGGCTCGGTGCACCCCGCGAGGAGCGCCGCCGCCAGCACGAGGGGCACGAGGTGCTTCACGGCGCGCATCGTACGCGACTCGCGCAGCGGGGTGGTGGGGGCTACGGCGACTGCGGCGGAGGAGGAACGAGAACGCCGGCCTCGACCCCGCAGCGCGTTCCGTCGCCCCATACGACGAACGTCGCGATGCCTTGGCCCGTAACCTCAAGGTAGACGCCCCGGACATCCTCCTGCTGTCTTTGCAGCACAACGGAGTAGCGAATCCCTCGGTCGTAGCGCCAATCTCCGGGCTTCAGCGCATAGACCGCGCGGAGGAAGCGAAGTTGTAGTTCGGCGAGCACCTGAGCCTGCACCGCCGCGGTTGTGTACGTCCCGACGGCGGGCGGCCCTAGGCGGGTCCAGCTCCCACCGCCGGGGCACGCGCCGGATCCGAACGCAGGCACCGGCGTCTCGAGCGGCACGGCGGGAGGGCACTCCGGACCGTCTTGAAAGCCGCAGGTGATCGATATCCCGGTGATATAGGGCTCAAGACGTGATGCATCGCTCGCGATCAAGGCCGACACGATCAGATCGACGTGCGCCGCGCCCGAGCTAGGAGGGTTCGCCCAGGCGCGAACGGTCGGCCAGGAACTGTCCGACCGGGTTCCGGCGCGGGTAGCAGACGGCGGAGTCGTCCTGGGCATAGGCGTCGCCGTCGCGATCGCACTCGGCGCCGCGATCCCTGTCCCCGCCGCCCCCACCGTCCCCGTCGCCGTCGAGGCGGCCTCGCGCGGCGGGGCGCACCCCACGAGGAGCGCCGCCGCCAGGACGAGGGGCACGAGGTGCTTCACGGCGCGCATCGTACGCGACTCGTACGCGACTCGCGCGGCGCGGGGGCGGCGGCTAGACTGGGGGGCACCGACACCCGCGCGACCGCGTCGCACCCCGGAGGGCTCGATGGCTGAGACGACTGCCCGCTTCAAGATTGGCGAGAACGGCGTCGAGGGGAAGTGCTCCCTCTGCGGCCAGTACGTGATCAAGGGCGGCGTGAAGTTCCGCGAGAAGTCCGTGCTCTGCTCCGAGTGCGCCGCCAAGCAGGCGAAGCTCGGCAACCCCTTCGGCGGCACCGCCGGGCGTCGCGACTAGCCTCGCGCGGCCCGGGCCGCCGCCCTGCGGCGCCCCCGCCCCACGCCCCAGCCGCACGATGAGCGCGCTCCGCACGTTCTGGCGCACCGGCATCCTGGCACGCTGCCCGGAGTGCGGGCGCACCTCCATGTTCGAGTCGTACTACGGCCTCCGCGAGCGCTGCGAGGTCTGTGGGACGCGCTTCGAGTCCAACTCCGGCGAGTGGCTCGGCGGCACCGCCTTCGGCTACATGATCGGCGCGCTCGTCGCCCTCGCCCTGACGTTCGCGGAGATGGTCTGGGGGCCGTTCGAGGCCCTCGGCCTGTCGCTGGCGTGGACCATGGGCGTGATCGCCGCGATCAGCATCGCGGCGACGGTCGTCGGCTACCGCCCCGCGAAGGCGATGTGGTTCGGGCTGGTGTACGAGATGGGCTTCATGGCGAACGGCGACGACCCGCCCGGGACGCCTCGACGCCGGTAGCACGCGGGCCGGCCAGCGGCGGGTGCGCGCGCGAGGCGACGACTGGCCTCGATGAGCCCCGTGGGGCGGCCCACGCCCTGCCCCCTCTGTTCATCCTCCGATCGGCGCTACGCGCCGAGGGCGCGGGAGGGGGTGAGAAGGAAGATGTGGGGGCTGCGCCCCCACACCCCGCGGAAGCCGGCATCGCGTGAGTCGGAAGAGAGGTTCCGTACCGGCTCGTGCTCCGATTCCCCCTGTGCGGGGACGCAACTAGATCACGCCCATTCCGCCGGGGTGTGGGGGGGCGCAGCCCCCCACGTCCTGTTCCGACTCCCCTCCCGCGCCGGGAGGGGCTGGGGGTGGGCCGCCCACAGAGATCCTCGAGGTCGCTCGCGCGTCCTACCGCACCGGCGGGAACGCCGCGTCGATCACCGACACCAGCAGCACGGACAGCACCAGCAGCGAGGCGAGCGCGATCGGCGTCGCTCCCGCCCACGCGAGGAACAGCGAGTGCGGCCGCAGCCGCCGCCACGCCCAGCCCCCGAACAGCAGCGCGCCGAGCCAGGGCACGGCGTACGCCAGCACCCAGCCCACCTCCATCGCCACCGCCCGCACGTCCGGCATGGGTGGATGCTACCGCGACGCCGCCGCGCCGAGGAGCGCCCGGGCGGCCGTGCGGGTCGCTTCGCCGCCGGCGATATACTCGGCCCGCAGCCAGCCAGGAGGTGACGCGATGATCGAGGGCTACCCGGAGATTGCGAAGGACGTCGGCGCGATGCGCGTCACGCCGCACCTCGTGGACTGGGCCGGGCAACGCGCCTCGTGGTCGTGGGACGACGCCTGGGCGGAGATCGACCGGCCCGGCGGGCTGGTGAACAAGGCCTACGAGTGCGTGGACCGGCACGCCAACGGCGCGCGCGCCTCGAAGCCGGCGATCATCTGGCAGAGCGCCGAGGGCGCCGTGGAGACCTACACCTACGCGCAGCTGAAGGCGCAGTCGAACAAGGTCGCCAACGCGTTCCGCGGGATGGGCGTGCAGAAGGGCGACCGCGTCTTCTTCCTGAGCGACCGCATCCCGGAGCTCTACTTCGCCATCTTCGGCTGCCTCAAGCTCGGCGCGATCGTCGCACCGCTGTTCTCCGCGTTCGGCCCGGAGCCGATCCGCGAGCGCGTCCAGCGCGCGGAGGGCTCCGTCATCGTCACCACGCCCAAGCTCCTGCCGAAGGTGAACGAGATCCGCGCGCAGCTCCCCTCCGTGCAGCGCGTCGTCGTCATCGCGCAGCGCGAGGGCAAGCCCGTCGCCGCCGAGGACGTCTCGTACGCCTCGATCGTCGACCCGGCGTCGGGGGAGTTCGAGATCGAGCGGACCGGCGCCGAGGACTGGTCGATCATGCACTTCACGTCCGGCACCACCGGCCTGCCGAAGGGCGCGGCGCACGTCCACAACGCGATCGTCAGCCACTACGCCACCGGCAAGTACGTCCTCGACTTCCACGAGGACGACATCTACTGGTGCACAGCCGACCCAGGCTGGGTCACGGGCACCTCGTACGGCATCTTCGCCCCCTTCTCCAACGGCGTGACGAGCGTCATCGACGAGGGCGGCTTCGGCGCGCGGCGCTGGTACGAGACGATCCAGCGCCACAAGGTCACGGTCTGGTACACCGCGCCCACGGCGATCCGCCTGCTCATGAAGGCCGGTGTCGAGCTGCCTCGGCAGCACGACCTCACTTCGCTGCGTTATGTCATGAGTGTGGGTGAGCCCCTCAACCCGGAGGGTGTGGTGTGGGGCCAGGAGGCCTTCGACCTGCCGATCCACGACAACTGGTGGCAGACGGAGACGGGCGCGATCATGTGCGCGAACTACCTCTCCATGCCCATCCGCCCCGGCTCCATGGGCCGCCCCTTCCCCGGCGTGACCGTCACCGTCATCGACGACGAGGGCCACGAGATCGCGGAGCCGATGGTCGAGGGGCAGCTCGTCTGCAAGCCGGGCTGGCCCTCCATGTTCCGCACCTACTGGAACGACCAGGAGCGCTACGACTCCCGCTTCAAGAACGGCTGGTACTACACCGGCGACAAGGCGAAGAAGGACGAGGACGGCTACATCTGGTTCGTCGGCCGCGACGACGACGTGATCAACACGGCCGGCCACCTCGTCTCCCCGTTCGAGGTGGAGAGCATCCTCATCGAGCACGAGGCGGTCGCGGAGGCGGGCGTCATCGGCAAGCCGGACGACGTGGCGATGGAGGTGGTGAAGGCCTTCGTCACGCTGAACGACGGCTTCGAGCGCACCGACGCGCTGCTGCGCGACCTGAACCGCCACGCCCGCGCTCGCCTCGGCCCCGCCGTCGCGCCTCGCGAGATCGAGGTGATCGACATCCTGCCGAAGACGCGCTCCGGCAAGATCATGCGCCGCCTGCTGAAGGCCCGCGAACTCGGCCTGCCCGAGGGCGACACGAGCACGCTCGAGGAGGACTAGCGCGCCGTGACTCAGCAGCCGCCGGAGCAGGGCCGGCCCGCGCCGCGCCCGTGGTGGCGCCGACCGCTTGTCATGGCGGCCGGGATCGGCGGGCTGTGGGTGCTCGGGCTCGCCGTCCTCGCGGCGGCGGCGAGCGGCGCGACGCTACGGGTGCCCGTGCCCACGTTCAGCGTGGAGGCGTTCGTGTGGTGGGGCGACGACCGCGTACGCGCGTCCCTCACCGTCCCCACCTCGGTGGAGACGAGCCCGACGCCGACCCCGTGGGCCGTCGCGCCGGGCTTCGTCGCCGCGACCCCGACGCCCCTCGCGACGGTGCCCCCGGCGCTCCCCCGGGCGTGGACGCCGGGCGAACGCGTCGAGGTCGGCTTCCTCCAGCTCTCCGACCTGCCCGGCGACCGCTGGGAACGGTTCCGCCGGTCCACCTCCGCATGGGCGACGCGACAGTCGAGCGCGTGGGGCGGCGTGGCGTACGTCGGGCCGCAGATGCGCATCGACGAGACGACGCTCGGCCTGGCGGAGAGCGCCGACGCCGGCCGCGTCGCCGAGGGCTGGCGGGCGCTCCTGGGCCCGGGCGGCGCGCAGCCGGGGCCGCTGCCCGCCGCGGGCCGCGCCGAACTGGCAGGCCTGCTCTCCGTGCCGAACACCTACACGCCGGCCCTGACCATCGAGACGGTCACCCCGGTGCCCGCCCGCTACCCAAACCCGGCCGGCGGCAGCTGGTCGTTCGATGTCATCGTCGGGCCGGACCGGACCACGATGGAGGTGGACGCGTTCGCATGGCAGGCGGGCCGATTCGCTACTCTGCTCACGGTGGTACACCGCCTCGACGCCCCGCCGATTGACATGCAGGAGTTGCTCCGCCGGGCGCAGGCCCGCGTGGACGCGGCGCAGAAGGCGAACTGACCATGCCCGACGACGGGGCCGAGGCAGGAGCATCAGGTGAGAGGTGAGCCGGGACCGAAGCCGGGCTGGGGACGCCGGAACCGGGGCACGATCATCGCTGTCTGCCTGCTGTTCGACGTGATCGTCATCCCCGTCGTGCTCGTCCTGACCGGCGTGATCCCACCGCCAGCCGAGTGGTTCTAGGAAACGGAAGACGATGACCGAGCAGGACGAGATCCAGATCCACCGCGGGCTGAACGGCGTCTACTTCGACCGCAGCGGCACCAGCGACATCGACGGCAAGGCCGGGGAGCTGCGCTACCGCGGCTACTCCATCCACGACCTCGCCGAGCACTCCTCGTTCGAGGAGGTGACGTACCTCCTGATGTACGGGGAGCTGCCGACGCGCGCGCAGCTCGACGCGTTCGACGCCGAACTGAAGGCGGCGCGCGTCCTCGACCCCGCGATCCTCGAGGTGATCCGCGCGGTGCAGACGGCGCACCCGATGGACGTGCTGCGCACCGCCGTGTCCGCGCTCGCGGCGACCGACCCGGAGACGGCGGACAACAGCCGCGAGGCCACCATCCGCAAGGGCATCCGCCTCACCAGCCAGGTGCCGATGATCGTCGCGGCGCACCACCGCATCCGGCAGGGCCTGCCCGTCGTCCCGCCCGACCCGACCCTGAACCACGCCGGCAACTTCCTCGCGATGCTCAAGGGCGAGCGCCCGTCCGAGGACGCCGTGGAGCTGATGGACATGGACCTGGTGCTGCACGCGGAGCACGGGACGAATGCCAGCGCGTTCACCGCGCGGGTGGTCGCGGGGACGGACGCCAACCTGCACGCCGCCGTCACGGCCGCCATCGCGGCGCTCTCCGGGCCCGCGCACGGCGGCGCCGCGGAGCAGGTGATGCGCATGGCGCAGGAGATCGGCGCGCCGGAGAACGCCGCAGCCTACGTGAAGGCGAAGCGCGCCAACCGCGAGGCGGTGATGGGCTTCGGCCACCGCGTCTACCGCGTGGAGGACCCCCGCGCGCGACACATGCGCGAGGGCGTGAAGCGCCTGTCCGAGGAGATGGGCCAGCCCCAGTGGTACAACATCCTCGAGGCGACCGTGGAGGCGATGCGCCCGTACGCGCGCCTCGGCGTCGCGGTGAACGTCGATTTCTACGCGGGCGTCGTCTACTACCTGCACGGCATCCCGGAGGACCTGTTCGTCCCGATCTTCGCGATCGGCCGCACGCCCGGCTGGGCCGTGCAGGTCGTGGAGCAGTTCGAGCACAACGTGCTCATCCGCCCGCTCACCGTCTACAACGGCCCCGCCCCCCGCGACTACGTCCCGATGGAGCGCAGGGGGTAGCGACATGACGATGAACGTGGATCCCGAAAAGGCGATCGAGGCGGTCGAGAAGCGCCTGCCGATTACCGAGCTGTACCGAGATCTCGCCCAACCGGCCGCACAGAGGATCGGGCGGGGGTTGGGTACCGTTGCCGACGCGGCGCTATTGGCGCTTATCCCCCTTGAGTGGCTCGTCTACAAGGGCGGCGAAATCCGCGCAGCGCTCATGCCGGATCTCGAAGCCCGCCTCGAAGGGGTACCCACCGAACGAATCCAGACGCCGGCGCCGGAAGTGGCTGGCCCGCTGTTCGAAGCCCTCCGTTTCACCGCCCACAACGACGATCTTCGGCGCCTCTACGCGAACCTGCTGGGAACAGCGATGGATAGCGAGACTGCGAGGACAGCGCACCCCGCCTTCGTCGAAATCCTCAAGCAACTATCGCCGGATGAAGCGCGAATCCTACGGTACGTCGCCGAGGACGGGCCCTACCAGCCCGTGCTCAGCATCGTGGAACTTCACGAAAAGGACGACGAGGAAAAGGGGCTTCACAATGCGCTCTCCAATTTCTCCTGCATAGCTGACGATGCCGGCTGCGAGCATCCTGACTTGGTGAGCACGTACATCACGAATCTGCGTCGACTCGGGCTCGTAGAGCACATCGACGGGGGGGTCGCGCAGCCGCCCTCGGTGTACGACCCAATCGAGGAGCACGGCACAATCACGGCGCTCGAGGCCGAGATTGCCGCGCGAGGCTACGCATCCAGACGGGAACGAGGACTCATCGGCGTCACGCCGCTAGGGCAGCAGTTCATTGACGCCTGCGTGGCACCGACGCTAGGTAGGACGGCGTGATCAACCGCCGTCCTCTCCTCCTCGCCCTCGCGCTCCTGCTCGCCCTCGTGCCGATCGAGGCGCGCGCGCAGGCGGTGCCGCCGGGGCAGGGGCAGGTGCCGCCGCCGCACATCGTGCTCACGGTCGAGTACCCGGGCGGGCGGACGACCGTCGAGGGGACGGGCGAGGGCGCGAGCATCGCCGTGCCGCCGGACGCGCCGGTGCGGCTCACGCTCGACGTGGACTCGGACGTGTCGATCTACGACCGGCCGTTCGTCATCCTGCGCGAGCAGGACGGGCCCGGTATCGCGCGCTCCTTCACCCCGGTGACCACCGTGACGTACGACCTGCCGGTGGAGGGACGGCACAGTCGCCTGACGCTGGTCGGCGAGATGCGCCTGTTCGTCCGCGATGCGCAGGGGGTGACGGCGGTGAAGACGATTCCGCTGACACTCCGCTTCACGCCGGGGCCGCGGGTGCTCGCCGGGACCTCGACGGGGGTCCGCACCGCCGTCGCCGCCGGGCTCGTCGTCGCGCTCGCCGGCGCGACGTGGGCGCTCGCGCGGCGTCGAGGCGCGCTGCGAGCGTTCTGACGCGCTCGACGCCGCCTCGATGCGGCGATCGTGCGCGCGGACTGCTCTACCCTGCATGCCATGAGTTCGCCCCCTGCCACGCTCCTGAGCACCTTCCGCGAGGCGGCCCGCGCCCACGGCACGCTGCCGCCCGACGCGCCGCTGGAGCTGGAGACGGCGTTCCGCGCCGTCCGCGACATCCCCTGGGGGCCTCGCACGCCCGCGGGCGAGGAGGCTGACGGCTCCGGCCTCGACCCCGCAGCCACGATCGAGGCCTGGCGCGGGACGGGGCGCGAGAAGCAGTTGCTGCTGGCGGCGCTGCTGCAGGCGCTGGGCTACCACACGGACCTGCTCGCCGTGACGCACGAGTTCGAGGCCGCGAGCGCGCCGTGGCTGCCGCCGCCGCTGCTGCAGGAGGTGCGCCAGGCGCCCGTGCCGGACGTCCACCTGCTGCTGCGCGTCCAGACGAACCGGATGCTGGAGGAGTGGATCACCGTGGACGCCACGTGGCCGGCCTCCGCCGCGCGCCTCGGCCTGCCGGTGAACGACCGCGTGGTGCACGGCGCCGACCACCGCCTCGCGTGCGACCCGGTCGAGGTCTACCACCTCCCCGAGCCGGACGAGGACGACGAGCCGGGCGCGCTCTACGCGCTGATCGCGCGCATCGTGCGGGACACCGTCGGAGACGCGCCCGAGGCGTGGGAGCGGCGCGGGCGGTTCATGACGTCCCTGGCGACGTGGCTGGACCTGGCGACGCCGCCGGACGCGTAACTCGGGCGGCGGGTGCGCTAAACTGCCTGTCCATGAACCGCACGCAGTCGATCCGCGCCACGTTTCTCTACTCGCTCGTCGGCACCGTCCTCTGGCTGGGGCTGCTCGTCTACTGGGGGGAGTACACCCCCACGAACGCGCTGGTCATCGGGCCGCTGATCTTCCTGATGTTCTTCTCGACCATGCTCGCCACGAACCGCCTCTCGGCGGCGCTGGCGCGGCGCGTCGAGGCGCGCCGGAAGGCGAACGAGCCGCCGCGCGGCCCCGCCGTCGTCGCCCCGACGAGCGACCGGGTGGAGCACAACCAGCGCCGCCGCGAGCGACAGCGCACCGAGCGCCGCCGCCGCTAGCGCGACTCGCCGGCCTCGAGCGGCCCAGCGACACACGTCGCGTTTGCGCCCCGCGCATGCACCTGGACCGCCCGGGCTACGCGCAGGCCTCGGCGATCGCCTGCACCATCTCCTCGGTGCGGAGTTGGACGACCAGCGGGTCGTGCAGCCCGTTGGTGACGTACGCCACGGCGAGGCCAAGCGAGGGGTCGGCGTAGGAGATCGTGCTCTGCTGGCCGCCGTGCCCGAAGACGCCCGCCCGGTCGAACGGTGCGTACCAACTCCCGACGATGAACCCCAGCCCGTACGAGGACGGCAGACCGCTGCTCAGGTCGCGCTCCGTCTGGACGTGGACGCGCGTCGCCTCGGCGACCGTCTCCGGGCTCAGGATGCGCACCTCGCGGCCGCCGATGGTGAGCGCGCCGCCCTGCTCCAGCATCGCGTAGAAGCGCGCGAGCGCCTCCGCGGTACCGATGGCGTTCGCTGCGGGCACCTGCGCCCGCAGCACCGCCGGCGAAGCGAACAGCTCCGCGATGCGCGAGGTGCGCCGCTCCGTGCCCTCGGGGTCCTCGAACGTCACCTCGGACATCGCGCGCGGCGGTGCGACGCAGCTCACGTCGTCCACGCCGAGCGACGCCTCCATGCCGAGCGGGCCGAAGATCTCCTGCGCGAAGAACTCGCGCGGCATACGGCCGTCCACGCGCCGGATCACCTCGCCCAGTGCGTAGCCGTAGGTCACCGGGTGGTAGCCGATCGCGGTGCCGGGCTCCCACACCGCCGGCAGCGCCGCGGTCGCTGCCGTCACCGCGTCCCAGTCGCCGATGCGGTCCGGGGGGAAGTCGACGGGGAAGACGGGGAAGCCGCCGCGATGCGTCAGGACGTGCCGGACGGTGCACGCCGTCTTCCCGCCCTGCGCGAACTCCGGCCACAGCGCCGCGATCGGCGTGTCGAGGTCGAGCGCGCCGCGCTCCACCAGCAGGTGCACCGCCACGGCCGTGACCGGCTTCGTGGCGGAGAACCACTCCAGCCGCGTGCCCGGCGCCGCGGCGTCTCCCAGGCGCAGGTCCAGCACCGGGAAGCCGTCGCGGTAGATGCCGAGCTGCGCCCCGGGGTGCCACCCGCGCTCGAAGTGCGTCCGCGCCACCTCGTCGATGCGGGCGCGGCCGGCGTCGGTCAGGCCTCGAGGCTCCGGCATGGCGTCCCCCGGCTCGGCTAGGCGATCTGCAGGACGATCTTCCCGAAGTTGGCGTTCGATTCCATGACCGAGTGCGCCTCGCCAATCTCATCGAGGCCGAAGACGCGGTCGACCACGGGCTGCACGGCGCCGCTGGCGAGCAGCGGCACGACGCGGTTCACGAACGCCTGCACCAGCGTCGCCTTCTCCTCGAGGGGCCGCGAGCGGAGGAGCGTGCCGCGCACGGTGAGCCGCTTCTGCGAGATCGAGGAGATGTTCATCTTCTCGACGGTGGCGCCGCCCATGCTGCCGACGATGATCATCCGGCCCTTCATCGCCATGGAGCGCATGTTCTGCTCCCAGTACGGCGCGCCGATGACGTCCAGCAGGACGTTCACGCCCTTCCCGCCGGTCTCGCGCTCCACCACCTCCGCGAAGTCCTGCGTGTGGTAGTTGATGCCGACGTCCAGCCCCAGCGCCTGCGCGCGGTGGAGCTTCTCGTCCGAGCCCGCCGTCCCGAACGTCCTCGATGACTGCGCGCGCGCCATCTGGATGGCGGCGGTGCCCACGCCGGAGCCGGCGGCGTGGATGAGCACGGACTCGCCCATCTGCAGGTCGCACTGGAGGAACACCGCGTCGTAGGCGGTCAGGAACACCTCCGGCACCGCCGCCGCCTGCACGAGGTCGAGGTTCTCCGGCACCGGCATCAGCATCCGCTCGTGCACCGCCACCTTCGTGGCGTGGCCCATCCCGGCCAGGAGCGCCATGACGCGGTCGCCGGGCTTCCACCCGGAGACGCGCTCCCCGACCGCCTCGATCACGCCGGCCATCTCCACGCCGGGGATGTCGGCGCGCACACCGAAGGGCACCGGGTAGCGCCCGCGGCGCTGCAGCAGGTCCAGCCGGTTCAGCGCGCTCGCGTGGACCGCGACCAGCACCTCCTCCGGGCCGAACGAGGGGTCCGGCAGCTCCTGCACCTGCAGGACCTCCGGGCCGCCCGGCTCCGTGATCACCACTGCGCGCATCTGGTCCTCTTTCCCTCGATCGGTCGTCTGGTCAGGCGGTCGGTGGGGCGATGCTATCGCCCCACCGACGGCGCGCGCCATCGAGGGCGGCCGAAGGGGGGACAGGCGAGCCCGCCGCACCCCGGTGCTAGGATCGGCAGTGCACCCAACCCTGGCGGTACGCCACGGCGGAAGGCGGACGCATGCCGAATCTGCGCGACTCCCTGCGGCTCACGGCGGAGGAGGTCACGGCCCCCTGCGACCTGACATGGCTCAGCTTCGCGACCACGGAGGACCTCCCGGCCCTCGATGCCGTCTTCGGCCAGGAGCGCGCCGTCCGAGCGATCGAGTTCGCGCTGGGGATGTCGGCGCCGGGCTACAACCTCTTCGCCTCCGGGCCGGAGGGCTTCGGCAAGACGACGATCGTGGAGTCGTTCCTGCGCCGCCGCGCCGCGCAGATGCCGGCCCCCCTGGACTGGGTCTACGTCCACAACTTCCAGGACCCCGACCGCCCCGTCGCGATCTCGCTCCCGCCGGGCACCGGCCATGCCTTCGCCCAGGCGGTGGAGCGCACGGTGGAGGCGGCCGGCCGCGAGCTGCGCGAGGCATTCGAGTCGGACTCGTACGCCCGCCGCCGCCAGGAGCTCGCCGACGAGCTGGACCGCCAGCGCGGCGTGCTGCTGGAGGCGCTCCAGGGGCAGGCGGGGCAGATGGGCTTCGCGCTCCAGTTCGGCCAGGCGGGCATCGTCTCCGCACCGCTGATCAACGGCCGCCCGGCGAGCGAGGAGGTCTTCGCGGCGCTGCCGGAGGAGCAGCGGAACGAGATCATGGAGCGCCGCCGCCAGCTGGAGCGCGCGGTGCAGGAGGCGCTGCTGCAGGTCCGCGCGCTGGAACGCGCCAGCGGCGAGCGCGCCTCGAAGCTGGACGAGGAGGTCGCCGGCTACGCGACGAGCCACCTCTTCGAGCCGCTGATCGAGCAGTACGGCTCCGACGCGGAGATCCGCGAGTTCCTGGAGGCCGCCTCGGAGGACATCCAGCAGCAGCGCGACCGCTTCCGGCAGGCCGGCCAGCCGCAGCCGATGGTCATCCCCGGGATGATGATGCCGTCCCAGGCGCCGCAGCTCAGCCGCTACGCCGTGAACGTCGTCGTATCAAACGACCCGCAGCGAGGTGCGCCCGTGATCCGGGAGGGCCACCCGACCTACTACAACCTCCTCGGGCGCATCGAGTACCAGGGCCAGTTCGGCACGGCGGTGACCGACCACACGATGGTGAAGCCGGGCTCGCTCGCCCGCGCCAACGGCGGCTACCTGGTCATCCGGCTGCGTGACCTCCTCAACAACCCGCAGGCGCTGGACGGCCTGAAGCGCGCCCTCGCCTCGCAGCGCCTCGCCGTGGAGAACATCGCCGAGGCGTTCGGGCTGGTGCCGACGAGCGGGCTGCGACCGGAGCCGCTGCCGCTGAACGTGAAGGTGGTGGTCATCGGAGAGGGGTCGCTGTACGGGCTGCTCTACCGCTACGACCCGGACTTCCGCGACCTGTTCCGCGTGAAGGCGGACTTCGAGACGGAGTTCGAGCGCACCGTGCAGAACGTCCGCGGGCTGGCGCACGTGATCCGTGCCGAGTGTGAGCGCTCCACCCTGCTCCCGTTCTCCCGCATCGCCGTCGCCCACCTCATCGAGCACTCCTCGAGGATGGTGGAGGACCAGCGGCGGCTCTCCGCGAACATGGCGGCGTTCCTGGACATCGTCCGGCAGGCGGACTACTGGGCGCGGCAGGACAGCGCCCGGATCGTGGATGGCCGCCACGTCGACCGGGCGCTGGACGAGCGCATCTACCGCTCCTCGCTCGTCCGGGAGCGGATCATCGAGGCGATGAACGACGGGTCGCTCTACGTCGCGACCGAGGGCAGCGTGGTCGGCCAGATCAACGCGCTCTCCGTCTACGACCTGGGCGACATCTCCTTCGGCCGCCCCTCGCGCGTCACCTGCGTCGTCTCCGCCGGGCGCGGGTCGATGGTGATGGTGGAGCGCGAGAGCGAGATGGCCGGGCGCATCCACAACAAGGGCTTCCTGATCCTCCGCGGCTTCCTGGCGCACCGCTTCGGCCAGAACCGCGCCAACGCCCTGCACGCCAGCATGACGTTCGAGCAGCTCTACGGGGACATCGACGGCGACTCGGCGTCCTCCACGGAGCTGTACGCGCTGCTCTCGGCGCTGGCGGAGCGCCCGATCGACCAGCAGATCGCGGTCACGGGCTCCGTGGACCAGCTGGGGCGCGTCCAGCCCATCGGCGGCGCGTCCGCGAAGATCGAGGGCTTCTTCGACATCTGCTCCGCGCGCGGTCTGACCGGGCAGCACGGGGTGATGGTGCCGCGGACGAACGTGGAGAACATCGTGCTGCGCGCGGACGTGGCGCAGGCCATCCGCGACGGCCAGTTCCACATCTACGCCGTCGACACCATCGACGAGGGCATCGAGGTGCTGACCGGCGTGCCCGCGGGCGGCGAGCGCGACGCCGAGGGCCGCTACCCGGAGGGCACGATCTTCCGGCTGGTGGAGGACCGCCTGGCGGCGTTCGCGGCGGAGTCGGACCGGCGGCCGAACGTGGGCGGCGCGGAGCTGCAGCACGTCCCGCCGGCGCGTACGGAGTACCCGACGCCGCCGGGCATCCCGCCCAGCCCGCCGCCCGAGCCGCCGGTCATCGTCTAGGTGGCCGACCCGCCGCTGGACCGCTCCACGCTGCCGCTGATCACGCTGGACTTCGACGGCGTGATCTGCCGCCCGCCGTTCGGCGTGAACCTGGGCATCCACCGCACGTTCCTCGACCCGGACGCGCCCCCGCCGGAGGCGAAGGTGTATCCGAGGTGGCTGAACGGCCCGCTGGACCACCTGCGCTTCGACCTGCGCGCGCCCATGCCGGGCATCCGCGCGACGCTGAACGCCCTGCGCCTCTTCCGGCGAATCGCGATCCTGACGGGACGCCGCACGGTGCCGACGTGGTGGATGCGCCGCCACGCGATCGAGGGCCTCGTCGACCTCGTCGTCGTGAACGACACGTCGCTGAAGAGCCCGCACTTCAAGCTCCGCGCGCTGGAGGTGATGGGCGCCAGCGAGCACGTGGACGACGACCCGCGCACGGCGCAGCTGATCGCCCAGGCCTCCTCGACCCGCGTCTACCTGCGCGACTGGCCGAGGAACCGCGACCTCCCCTACGCGCCGGGCGTGGAGCGGATCGCCGACCTCCGCGACCTGGTGCACCGCTTCAACGACGAGGCTGCCGCGCGCGACGCGTGACGTCGGCCGTCGTCCGTCGGAGCGCCGGCGGCCCATCACGCCACGAGATGAGCGCGAGCGAAATTTTCCTCGCGATCGCGCGCGCGGCGTGCAACTAAATCGCGCGGTGATGCGTTCTGTTGAACGTGGCGACTGCAGGGCCCTGTCGTCGTCACGACACACCCATGGGTGCCGTCCGCTCAACCCGCGGACGGCTAGTCAAAGGAACCAACTTTGGCTGCGACGAAGAAGCCCGCCGCGAAGCCCGCGGCGAAGCCGGCCGGCAAGCCGGCTGCCAAGCCCGCGAAGAAGAAGTAACTCCTCTTCGCGCCGTACGGCGCATTCCTCGAAGGGGCCACCGGGACGCCGGTGGCCTTTTCGTTCGCCGAGGCGTCGAGGTGGGCGTGACGTCGACGTGACGATCGGGGCGGCCCATCCCCCTGCCCCCTTCCCGGCGCGGGAAGGGGGATGAGAAGCGAGGGCTCCGCCCTCGCGCTCCCCCGGGACCGTGGGCGCTCCGCGCCACGGCCGAGCATGCGCCGCCGCTCGCGCCACGCGTGACCGACGCCTCAGCACGCGAACCGCTGCCCCGATGCGGGCGTGCCGGGGCGCTCGACGCAACGTCTCTGCATCCCATGCGGCGCCGCCCCGGCCCGGTGCACAACGTGGGCGCGAGAGCCAGGCCGGGCACGCCGACACGACCGGCGGCCGAGCACGGCCGCCCCCACTCGCGCGGGTCAGCAGCCAGCGATGGGCGCGCTAGTCGAGGAGACCGACGCGGCGGAGCAGGGTCAGGCAGTCGGCCGGAGCGCCGGCGACGTAGGGGGGCACCTGGATCTGGTGCGGGGACAGCGCGATCGGCTCGCCATCGATGCCCATCAGCACGCCCCCGACGCCTTCGAGGATCGCGACGCCTCCGGAGACGTCCCAGACGGAGCGCGGGCCGGTGGAGAAGTAGACGTCCGTGTCGATATCGGCGGCGTGGACGAGCTTCACGACCGCGGAGCCGCACGGGTAGACCTCGTACGGGATGTGGTACTGGATGCGGCGGCGCTCGAAGTCGCCGCGGGAGACGACCACGCGCTGCACCACGCCGTCGTTCGGGAGCATCGGCAGCGGCACCCCGTCGCGGCGGCTCTCACGGCGGGACGGGGTGACGAGGCCGGACAGGACGGTGCCGTCCCACGGGAACCCGGCCGCGCCCAGCACCAGCCGGTCGTCCACGTAGAGCCCCACGGAGACGCCGTACTCCGGGAGGCCGCGGAGGAACTCCCGCGTGCCGTCCAGCGGGTCGACCACCCACGTGGGCTCGCCGCGCGTCAGCGGGGCGGCGTCCTCGGACTCTTCGGAGAGCCAGCGCGCGCCGGGGATCAGCGGCATCAGGCGCTCATGCAGGACGCGGTCGGCGGCGTAGTCGGCCTCCGTGACCGGGCCGGCCTCGCCCTTGCTCGCGACCTTCATCGTCGCCTGGGCCAGGACGCCACGGATCGCCTCATTCGCCGCGCGCACCGCCTCCTCCACCCCGTCCCGCACGGCATCGAGGTCGATCGCGTCGAGGCGGGTGCTGGTCACGTGGGCTCCGATCGGGTGAGGCGGTGGCGGACTCCGATGCTACACTCGCGCTGAGATGCCGACGACAGCCAGCCCCGCCCTCATCGAGGCGCTGCAGCGCGCCGTCGGCGCCGCGCACGTCCTGCACGCGCCCGAGGACCTGAT
>JBFWQJ010000008.1:0-25252 GCA_050249515.1 Dehalococcoidia bacterium
GCCGCCCGAGGGCCATGCAGAACTTCTTCCAGTACGGCACGTTGTGCATGGCGAGCATCATCCAGCGGCCGTCCGAGGTCTCGTACGAGTTCCGCGTGGCGAGCTGCGCGAGGCGGCGGTCGAAGCGCTCGACCTTCACCTCCGGCGTGTTCAGTACGCGCTGCATCTCCATGGCCAGCGACCACAGGCCGGTGCGCTGCAGCGTCACCTCCACGAACTGCGCGTCGTTCGTCTGGTCGCGCACTCGGAGCGCGGCGAGGACGGCGGTGAGGATGTTGAGGCCGGTGGGGTAGTCGCCCTGGCCGCCGCGGCTCACCGGTGCGGGCGTGCCCACCTCGCCCAGGATGTGCATGAGGCCGGAACCGGCCCAGTACGCGGTGGAGTCGAAGCCCGGCCGGTCGGCGCCAGCGCCCTGCGCGCCCCAGCCGGTCACCTGCGCGAAGACGATGTCCGGGTTGCGCTCCCGCGCCGCCTCGAAGTTGATGCCGTAGCGGTCCAGGCGCACCGTCATCAGGTTGGTCACCACCACGTCCGCCTCCGCCATGAGGCGCAGGACGACCTCCTTCGCCTCCGGCGTCGCGAGGTCGAGGGTGATCGAGCGCTTGCCGCGGTTCAGGGCGTGGAAGGAGTGGTTGAAGGCCTTCGTGCCGTCACCCTGCAACTGCATCCCGCGCGTGGTGTCGCCGGCGGGGGGCTCGATCTTCACGACCTCCGCGCCCATGTCCGACATCAGCGCCGCGCCGACCGGCCCCGCGAGGAAGTTCGCGATCTCGACGACCTTGATGCCGGCGAGGGGGGCTGCCGATGATGCGCGCGGTCCGGTCATAGCCTGCCTCCAGTGACCCGCTCCACGCCAGGCGCAAGGGCGCCGCGCGGATGACGCGTGCGTGATATCAGAAGCGGGGCGCGCTGACCATAAGCAGCGGTCGACCGACGCCCTCGGACGGGGTGCCGCGGGAGTAGAGTGTGCCGCGCCGGTCGCTCCGCGGGCCCCGGCGGGGAGGCGGCGGCATGCCGGGCGGACGGCCGCGCAGGCGGTACTACGGCTGGGTGATGGTCGCCGTTGGCGCGCTCATCAACGGCGTCGGGTCGATCAACGGGGCGATGTCGTCCGTGTTCTTCCTGCCGCTCACCACCCACCTGGGCGTGGGGCACGGGGCGCTGGCGTTCGCGCTCTCGCTCGCCCGGCTGGAGGCGGGGATGGTGGGCCCGGCGGCGGGCTGGCTGCTGGACCGGAAGGGCCCGCGCGTCACCATCACCCTCGGTTGCCTCATGGGGGGCATCGGGCTGCTGCTGCTCCCCTTCGTGAACAGCTTCCTGATGTTCCTGCTCCTCTACATGGGGGCGATCTCCATCGGCTTCAACATGGGGTTCGCGCTCTCCATGCACCAGGTCGCGAACATCTGGTTCGTGCGGCACCGGACGAAGGTGCTGGGCATCTTCTCCTTCTCGATCCGCCTGGGGCGGGCGCTGTTCATCCCGCTGCTCGCCTTCGTCACGGTGCGCTACGGCTGGCAGTCGGCCGCGTGGGGCGCCGGCGTCTTCGTGCTCGTGGTGGTGCTGCCGCTCACCGTCCTCGTGCGGCGCTCGCCCGAGGAGCTGGGCCAGCGCCCGGACGGCGAGGCGCCCGTGGAGGAGACGCCCGCGAGCGGGTTGCCGCGGCCGTCCCGGGCGATGGGCCCGGAGTTCACGTTCGCGCAGGGGCTGCGGACGCGGGCGTACTGGATCATCGTGCTGAGCACGCTCACGCGGACCTCCCTCGGCGGGGCGGTGCAGGGGCAGCTCATCCCGATCGCGGTGTCGAAGGGGATGAGCCAGGCGGCTGGTGCGGGCTTCCTGAGCGCGTGGGCGCTGCTGGCCAGCGTCACGCTGCTGCTGGTCGGCTACGCGGCCGACCGCCACAGCAAGCGCGTGCTGATGGGCATCGGGCATGCGGCCACGCTGGTCGGGATGCTCGCGCTGCTGACCGCGGGGCCCGATGACTGGCCGCTGATGGTGCTGTTCGTCGTCTGCCTCTCCTTCGCGGAGGGCATGGCGCCGGCGAACCTCTCGATCATCGGCGACCTGTTCGGGCGATCGGCGTTCGGGCGGCTGAACGGGATGCTGACCACGTTCACCACGGTCGGCATCCTCGCGCCGCCGTTCCTCGGCTACTCGTACGACCGCTACGGGGACTACACCCTGCCGCTGGCGACGTTCGCCACGATCGCCGCGGTGGCGATGGTCGTCGTGCTGCTGCTCCTGCGCCCACCGGCACCACCGCCGGCGCGCGCCGACGCGGCCGAGGCGCCGGCGGCCGTCGAGCGCTAGCGGAGCGCCGGCTCCGGCCAGTTCAGCACCTCCGCGGCGGTCCGGCCGAGGATCCACTCGCGGTCGTCGCCGCTGAGGAACGGGACGTCCTCCAGCCACATCCGCAGGCACTCCGAGTAGAGCCGGTAGCCGAGCTGCGTGAAGTCCGACTCCCACATCATCCGCCGCGCCCCGAACGCCTCGTAGATGCGCTGGATGTACGGCTGGACGTCGCGGAAGGGGTAGGGCTGGGCGGAGGCGTTGGGGATGCTGCCCATCTTCATGTGGACGTTGGGGTGCCTCGCCAGCTCCCGGAGCGTGTCGATGGTGTCGAACGCCTCCTCCAGCGAGTGCGCGCCGCGCATGCCGGAGTGGTCGATGATCAGCCGGAGCTCCGGGTGGCGGGCGGCGACGGGGAGCAGGAACGTGGACGCCTCACCCGCGAGGACGGCGACCGGGATGCCCAGGCGCTCGCACGCGGCCCAGTACCACTCGATCTCCGGGTCGCCCAGCGCCTGCCGCGCGCTGATCTCGCGCGTGTTCCAGCGGCCGCTCATGCGGATGCCGATCATCCCGGGCTGCTCCAGCCAGCGCTCGAGGCGGTCCGGGGCGTCCGGCGCGTAGGGGTCGAAGCGCCCCATCACGGCGAAGCGGAGCGGGTAGCGCGCGGCCGCCTCCAGCGCGGGGCTGTTGTCCTCGCCGGCCCACACGGGCGGGACGAGCACAGCGCGCGAGACGCCGACCGCCTCCATCGCGCCGAGGAGCTCCTCGGCTGAGAAGCCGTCGGGGTGCGTCCACGGCGCGGCGCCGCGGCCGGGCTGCTTCGGCCACGGGTGGGCCGGGGTGTCCGCGGCGTAGACGTGGACCTGAGCGTCGGTGATCACGGGCGTCCTCCGCGCGGGAGGATACCCGCTCCGCGCCGCGCCCGCCGCACTAGCCCTTGCCGAAGGCGCCCGCCTCGCGCATCGCCGCGATCTCCTCCCAGCTCCAGCCGGCCTCCAGCAGCACCTCCTCGGTGTGCTGTCCGACCTCGGGCGCGAGGTGGCGGACGGAGCCCGGGGTGCGGCTCATGTGCACCGGGAGCCCCACCACGGGCAGGCGGTCCTCCCCGTGCGGGACGTGGGTCAGGTACTCGTTGGCCCACGCCTGCGGGTCCTCCGCGATCTCGAGGTAGGTGCGGACGGGCTGGACCAGGAACTTCGGCGAGAGGATGGACATCCACTCATCGCGCGTCTTCGTGGCGAAGCAGGCGCCCAGCGCGGCGCGCGTCTTCACGCACCACGCGGTGTCCACCTGGTTCTTCGAGTACGTGCCCTCGCCGCACTCCGGCGCGCCGACGGTGGCGCAGAACTCCTTCCACCAGCGGTCCGGCGTGGTGCCGGCGACCATGAGCAGGCCGCCGTCCTGGCAGGTGTAGGTGCCCCAGTGCGGGCGCGCCTCGTCCTTGCCGCGGAGCTCGGGGTTCTTCTGGTTCCACATGGCGTTGGTGATGTTGAAGTTCTGCAGCGCGAGTTGCGAGCCGTAGAGCGAGGTGTTGACCTCCTGCCCCACGCCGCTCTGCTCTCGCTCCCAGAGCGCGACCATCATGCCGAAGGCGGAGATCATGCCGCCGATCTGGTCGGCCAGTGAGAGCGGGACGTTGTGCGGGCCGCTTTCCTTCGTGCCGTTGATCGAGAGCAGTCCGCCGCGCGCCTGCGCGAGCCCGTCCACCGAGCCGAGGTGCGCCTCGGCGTCGGGGCCGCGGTGCCCCCAGCCGGTGGCCTGGCTGAAGATGATCCGCGGGTTGCGCGCCTTCACCACGTCGTATGTGAGGTTCATGCGCTCCAGCACACCCAGCCGCATGTTGCTGTGGAAGACATCGGCCGTCTCGCACAGCTTGAGGAACGTCTCGCGTCCGACCGGGTTCTTGAGGTCGAGCGCGATGCCTCGCTTGTTGCGGTTGAGGATCGCGAAGTACGGCCGGATGCCGTTCGCGCCGGGATCGCCGCCGCTCCCGCGGCCGGGGTCCGGGTTGTCGTACGACTCGATCTTGATGACGTCCGCGCCCAGGTCGGCGAGCATCGCGGACGCGTGCGTCCCCTGCTGGAACACGGACAGGTCGAGGATGCGGACCCCCTCGAGCGGCATCGGCATGTCGGACTCCCAATCCAGGCGTCGGTACGCCACCCCTCGTCGCGCGAATGCTCCGGCGCTACGCCCCGGCGGCGGCCGCCCCGGCGACCTCGCTGCCGAAGGCGCCGCGCTTGCGGTAGTCGGCGATCTCCTCGGCGGAGAAGCCGGCCTCCAGCAGGATCTCGTCGGTGTGCTCGCCCTTGTCGGGCGCGAAGCTCTTCACCGCCGTCGGTGTGCGGCTCATGTGCACCGGCGGACCGACGGTCGGCTTCATGCTGCCGTCCTTCGCGGGCACCTCGATCAGGTAGCCGTTCGCCCACGCCTGCGGGTCCTGAGCGACCTCGAGGTAGTTGCGCACGGGGGCGAGGTGGAAGCGCGGCGACAGGATGGACATCCACTGGTCGCGCGTCTTCGTCACGAACACCTTCGCGACGATGTCGTACGTCTCCTGGCACCACGCGGGATCGAGCGCGTTCTTGGAGTAGACGCCCTCCGCGCGGTCCGGGATGCCCATGACCTGGCAGAAGTCCGGCCACCAGCGGTCCGGCGCGCCGCCCTGCAACTGGATCGGGCCGTCCGCGGTGTCGTACACGCCGGTGCGAGGTGACGACTTCTTGCCGCGCGGCACGGGGTTCTTGCCCGTCCACATGGCGTTGGTGATGCCGAAGCCCTGCAGCGCCAACTGCGATCCGTAGAGCGAGGAGTTGACCTCCTGCCCCTCGCCGCTGCGCTCGCGCTCGTAGAGCGCGGCGAGCATGCCGTAGGCGGAGATCATCGCGCCGACCTGGTCCGCCAGCGGCACGGGGACGCCGTGCTGGGGCGCCTCGATCGTCTGGTTCACGGACTGCAACCCGCCCCGCGCCTGCGCGAGTCCATCGAACGAGCCGAGCTGCGCCTCCGCGTCGGGGCCCAGGTGGCCCCACCCGGTCGCGTTGCTGACGATGATGCGCGGATTACGCTGCCGCAGCGTCGGGTACGTCAGGCCGAGGCGGTCGATGACGCCCGGGCGCAGGTTGTTGTGGAAGATGTCGGCCGTGTCCACGAGGCGCATGAACACCTCCTTGCCGGCCTCGTTCTTCAGGTCGATCGCCATGCCGCGCTTGCCGCGGTTGAGGTAGTTGAAGTAGGCGTCGCCGTTCACGCGCCCCAGGTCGCCCGTGTCGGGCGGCTCGATCTTGATGACGTCCGCGCCCAGGTCGGCCAGCATCGCCGCCGCGTGGGGGCCCTGCTGGTACACGGTGAGGTCGAGGATGCGGATGCCTTCGAGTGCTCCGGCCATGATGAGGTCCTCCCTGCTGCGGTCTGCTGTCGGCCGCTAGATGTACATCGTCCGGGGAGCTCGTCGGCCCTTGCCGGCGTCCGGATCGGTGAGCACGTTGACGATGGCGACGCTGTTGGAGGCGAGCGCGCGCTGGATGGCGGGCTTGATGTCCGCCGGGTCGGTGACGCGCTGCGCGTACGCGCCCACCATCTCCGCCATCTTTTCGTAGTCGGCCGGGATCATCGCGCCGACCGGCGGCGCGTCCGCGGGGAAGCGGGCCTGCATGGTGTGCGCCGAGATGCCCGCGTTGTTCGAGATGACGACCACGACGTTGATGCCGAGGCGCGCGCATGTCTCGATCTCCATCGCCGCCGCGCCGAAGGCGTAGTCGCCGAGCACCGCGACTACCTGCGCCTCCGGGTGCGCGAGCTTCGCGCCCACGGCGTAGGGGAAGCCGACGCCCATGCACCCGGTGCTGCCCGCGCCCAGGCGGCGGCGCGGCAGGAACGTGGGCATCAGCTGCCGCATGATCCCCATCGTCACCTCGCCCTCCTCGATGACGAAGGCATCGCGGTCGACCACGTCGCGGACATCCGCGACCAGGCGGTGGTGGTTGATCGGGCTGGCGTCGGAGAGCATCTCCTCCTCCAGCGACGCGCTGTTCTTCATCGCCGTCTCTTTGAGCGATGAGGCCCAGTCGGTGGAAGCGGACTTCAGCGTGCGGCCGCGCAGCGCCTGCTCGATCTGGTCGACGGCGACGGCGCAATCGGCGACGAGGCCCACCTCGACGTCGACGATGCTGTACATCTCCTCGGGCTCGATATCGATCTGGGCGACGCGCACGTCCTTTGCCAGGTTCATGCCCTGCTGGAACATCCAGTTGAACTTCGCGCCGACCATCAGCACCACGTCTGCACCGCGGATCGCGTTGTTGCGCGCGGCGGACATGGACATCTCGTGGTCGTCCGGGATCGTCCCGCGGCCCATGGGCGAGGCAACGAAGGGGATGCCGCGGTCCACCAGCCGGCGCAGCGGCTCGGACGCGTCCGACCACGCCGCCCCCTTGCCGATGAGCACGAGCGGGCGCTGCGCGTTCGCCAGCATCTCCGCGATCTGCTCGACGCTGCGCGGGTCCGGGTGCGGGGCGGTGACCTGTGGCAACACCGTGCGCAGCGGGATCGACCCGTCCTCGATCGTCTCGGACACCATGTGGCCCGGGAAGTCGAGGTACACGCCGCCGGGGCGGCCGCTGATCGCCTTGCCCAGCGCGAGGTGCATCAGGTCCGGCATCTGGCGGATGCTGCCGATGCGCGACGCCCACTTCGACCCCGGCGCGGCGAAGCGCACCTGGTCCGTCTCCTGGAACGCGCCGAGGCCGCCGGAGCCCGTGCCCACGGACCCTCCCAGGACCACCAGCGGCATCGCGCTGTCCGTGGCGACGTAGAGACCGGTGACGCCGTTCGTGGTGCCCGGACCGGAGCCCAGCACGACCACGCCGGGCTTCTTCTGCACCCACCCCCACGCGGACGCAGCGTTCGCCGCGCTCAGGTCATGACGGCAGTTGACGACCCGGATGCCCTCCTCGACGGCGCCGATGAGCACCTGGACCATCGGCCCGGCGGCCACCGTGAAGATGGTGTCGATGCCCGCGGCCTTCAACTGCTTCGCAGCCAGCCGGCCGCCGTTGATCTCGCCCATTCCCCGCCTCCTTGCCCGACGCGCGCAGGCGCGAGGCACGCCTCACGCGCCCTGCATCGGAGCGACTGTATGGCATGCGTCAATACACGCGTGATGCATAGCAGCGGACAATTGCCGGTTTTGCTGGTGATTCAGGACTGCGCCTATCACAACTGATGTAGCCATCCATTCACGTGATAGATGCGTATTACAAACGTTGACACGACCGATCGCGAGCGTGTATGACGCGCTCTGCACCCAATGGAGGGGACGACGATGGCGGAAGACTCGAGAAACTACTGGACGTCCGTGGGGCAGGGGCGGTTCACCCGGCGGCGCGTGCTGACCTCGATGGGCGTCACCGGCGTCGGCCTCGCCGGCGCGGCGCTCATCGGCTGCGGCGGGAGTGGCGCGCCCGCGCCGGAGGCGACGATCGCGCGCGGCGGCAGCATCGCGCCCGCGCCCCAGGCCACCTCGGGGGCGGCATCGGGCGCGGCGGCCTCCGGCGAGAAGCCGAAGAGCGGCGGCACGTTCCGCATGGCGCGTCTCAACGACCCGCCCACGATCGACCCGATGGGCAACCTGAGCGCGGACTCGAAGTCGTTCGCGGGCACCGTGTACAGCCGGCTGCTGGCGTACAAGGCCGGCCCCGGGCTGCCCTCGATCAACTTCGACACGCAGATGGACGCGGCGCAGAGCGTCGAGGTGGTCGACGCCTCGCACTACATCGTGAAGCTGAACCCGAAGGTGAAGTACACGGCGCCGATCAACCGCGCCATGACGTCCGAGGACGTGAAGTTCTCGTACGAGCGCGTCACCGGGAAGGTACCCGGTTCCAAGCCCGGCCCGGACGCCGGCGTGGTCGAGTCGATCGAGTCGGTGACGACCCCGGACGCCTCGACCGTGGACTTCAAGCTGAAGCGGAAGTACGGCGCGTTCCCCGGCGCGGTGCTGGCGGACCCGCGCTCCGGCATGATCATGCCGGTCGAGACGGGCAAGGCGTTCAACCCCGCCGAGAAGATGGTGGGCACGGGCCCGTGGCTCTTCGAGGAGTACCGGCCGGGCGCGGTCGGCAAGTGGAAGCGGAACCCGGACTGGCACCTGGGCCCGGACAAGCCGTACTTCGAGAACCTCGAGCAGAACATCATCAAGGACAACGCCTCGCAGCTGGCGCAGTTCCTGGGCGGCAACCTGGACGTGATCGCCTCGCTCGCGCCGGCGGATATTCAGCGCGCGCAGGCGGCGATCAAGGGCGTGCAGGTGATCGAGACGCCGGTGGGCAACACCCGTTACGTCGTCTTCTCGAAGGAAGACCTGGCGAACGGCCCTGTGAAGGACGTCCGCGTCCGCCGCGCGATGTCGATGGCGATCGACCGCGACCAGATCCTGGACGCGGCGTTCGACCTGCCGGAGCTGAAGAAGCTCGGCATCACGCCCACGTACCACTGGGACACGTTCATCCCACACAGCCACGTGGGGTACTGGCTCGACCCGAAGAAGGAGATGTCTGCCGAGAACGCGGCGGCATTCAAGAAGAACATCCCGGAGGCCATGAAGCTCATGGCCGCCGCGGGCTTCGCGGACGGCTTCTCCATGGAGTGGCACTGGACGCGGGGCTACGCGCGTCCGTACCAGGTCCACGGCGAGCTGTTCTCGCAGATGGTCAAGGAGATCAAGATCGATCTCAAGACCGTGCTGGACGACTACTCCTCCGTGTTCATCCCGCAGACGTTCCGCGGCAACTTCAAGGGCGCCGCGCTCATCAGCTACACGCTGGGCGAGACGGGCAACTTCGTGGAGGCGCCGTTCACGCCGGGCCTCCCGCGCAACGTGAGCGGGATTGACGACGCGGACCTGAACAAGCTGGTGAAGACGTACTCCGAGGCGGCGACCGTCGCGGAGCGCCAGAAGCTGATGAAGGACATGCAGGAGCTGGCGACGAAGACGATGTACTACGTCCCGCTGCCGCAGGCGCCGTCCTACAGCGGCGCGCAGCCGAACATCCGCGGCGTGGCCGACTACCGATCGCAGGGCCACGCCTCCAGCGTGGAGCAGATCCCGTGGTGGTGGAGGGCCTAGCGAGACACGTCCACCCGGGCCGCGACGGAGAGGAATGACCGGCACGCGCGCAGGAGTCGTCCGTGAGCAGCGGGCGGCTCCTGCGTGTCCCGCCGGGGACACCATGACGAAGTACGCCATTCGCCGCACGCTGCTGGTCATCCCGACGCTCATCGGCGTCACGATGGTGATCTTCATGGCCGTCCGGTTCCTGCCGGGCGACGTGATCGACCAGATCGCCGGGGACTTCGGCGCCGCCAGCCCGGAGTTCCGGGAGGCGCTGCTGAAGTACTACTCGCTGGACCGCTCCATCCCCCAGCAGTACGTGACCTGGATGGGGTCGCTGCTGCAGGGTGACATGGGTACCTCGATCATCAGCGGCCGCTCCGTGGGCGGCGAGGTGTCACAGCGGCTCCCGGCCACGTTCCAGCTGGGCCTCATGGCGATGACCGCGGGGCTCGTGGTCGGCATCCCGGCGGGCATTGTGGCGTCCGTGAAGCAGGACACGCGCACGGACTACGTGGCACGGAGCATCTCGATCGCGCTGCTCGCGGTGCCGAACTTCTGGCTGGGCCTGCTGGCGATCACGTACGGCTTCATCCTGTTCCGCTGGACGCCGCCGATCCGTTATCAGCCGATCTGGGAGGACCCGCTGTCCTCGCTCCAGACGCTGTGGGTGCCGGCGATCATCCTGAGCGGATCGCTCAGCGCGATCGTCATGCGGCTCACACGCTCCACCATGCTGGAGGTGCTCCGCCAGGACTACGTGCGCACCGCGCGCGCGAAGGGACTGACGGAGTGGCTGGTGCTGCGCCGTCACGCCGCCCGCAACGCCATGATCCCCGTCGTCACCGTGATCGGCCTGCAGGTGCCGAACCTCATCGGCGGCACGGTGATCCTCGAGAGCATCTTCAGCATCCCGGGGATGGGGAGTTACCTGTTCTTCTCGATCCAGATGCGCGACTACCCCGTCGTGCAGGGGGTCGTCCTGCTGTCGGCGTTCGCCGTCATCATGTCGAACCTCGTCGTCGACCTCTCATACAGCCTGATTGACCCGAGGATTCGCTACAGTGGCCGATAGTCGCGAACTGCCCCTCGCCGCGTTCGATACGCTCCCGCCGGCCTCCTCCGTGGTGGATACGGTGCGGCGTTTCGCGCGCCGCAAGCCGCTGGGCGCGTTCAGCTTCTGCGTCATCGTGTTCATGGTGTTCATTGCGCTCTTCGGGGAGTTCTTCGCCCCGCACTCGTACGACGACATCGACGTGCCGAGCCGGCTGACGGCGCCCAACCTGGCCCATCCTGCCGGCACCGACGCGCAGGGACGTGACCAGTTCAGCCGCCTGATCTACGGCGCCAACACCTCCGTGCTCATCGGCTTCGGCACGGTCCTCGTGTCGGGGTTCATCGCGACAACGCTCGGGATCATCTCGGGGTACAAGTCGGGGTGGTTCGACACGGTGGTGCAGCGCATCGTCGACATCTGGCAGGCGTTCCCCGGGCTGATCTTCGTGATCTTCGTCGTCGCGATCTTCGGGGCGAGCCGCATCACCCTCATCTTCACCATGGGCCTGCTGTTCTCAGCCGGCGCCTCGCGCCTCGTGCGGGGCGCGACGATGGCCGTGTCCTCGGAGGCGTACATCGAGGCCGCCCGCGCCCTCGGCGCGACGGACCTGCGGATCTGGGTGCAGCACGTCCTGCCGAACGTGGTGCCGGTGATCATCATCAGCATGACGGTGCAGGTGGGCGGCGCGATCCTGCTGGAGTCCTCGCTGTCGTTCCTCGGCTTCGGGACGCCGCCGCCGTTCCCCTCGTGGGGACGGATGCTGAACGACGCGCAGTCGCACATGACCAGCGCGCCGTACCTCGCCGTGTTCCCGGGCATTGCGATCGCGCTGGCGGTGTACGCGTTCAACATGTTCGGCGACGCCCTGCGTGACGTCCTGGACCCGCGCCTGCGCGGATCGAGGTAGCGCCCGCGCCGTCCGCAGCCGTCCCGAGAGCAGCCAGTCGTCTGAGTGCAGCCAGCCGCCGAGTGCAGGAGGTGCCCCGTGAGCCCTGACGAGGTCGCCGCGACCATGCGCGCCGCGTTCGAGCGTGGCGAGACGATGCCGAGCGCCGGCGCGATCGCGGATCTCTGCGCCGCGTACGGCGTCCCCACGCCCGGGCAGCGCGTGGCGCGCTCCGCCGACGAGGCCGCCGGGGCGTCTGGCGAACTCGGGTTCCCCGTGGCGCTGAAGGTGCTGTCCGCGGACGCGTCGCACAAGACGGACGTGGGCGGCGTCGTCCTCGGCCTGCGCGACGCGGCGGCGGTCGCGACGGCGTACGCGGACCTGGACGCGCGGATGCGCGCGCAGGGGCTGGCGATGGACGGCGCGCTGGTGCAGCAGATGGCGGCATCGGGCCTCGAGCTGGTCGTCGGCGCGGCGACCGACCCGACGTTCGGGAAGGTCGTGATGTTCGGCGTGGGCGGCGTGCTGATCGAGACGACGCGCGACGTCACGTTCGGCCTCGCCCCCGTCAGCGTGGAGCGCGCGCACGAGATGCTGGGCGAGATCCAGGCGGCTGCGCTCCTGGATGGCGTGCGCGGGCAGCCGCCGGTGGACCGGGACGCGCTGGCGGCGCTCATCGTTGCCGTCTCGCGGCTGGTGACGGACGTGCCGGAGATCGCCGAGGTCGACCTGAACCCCGTCATCGCCGGGCCGCAGGGCGTGTGCGCCGTGGACGTGCGGGTCAGCCTCGGCGCGCCGCCGGCGCCGCGCGCGCGGCTGGGGCGCGAGGAGATCGTGCGCACGATGCGGCGCGTCATGCGGCCGGAGTCCGTGGCGGTGATCGGCGCCTCGTCCGAGGTGGGGAAGATCGGCTACGCGGTCGTGCGCAACATGCTGGACGGGGGATACGCGGGGCAGGTGTACCCGGTGAACCCGCGGGCGACGGAGATCCAGGGCCTGCCCGCGTACAAGTCGATCCTCGACGTGCCCGGCAACGTGGACGTGGCGGTGTTCGCGATCCCCGCCGCGTTCGTCGCCTCGGCGCTCGCGGAGGCGGGGCAGAAGGGGGTCGCCGCGGCGATCCTCATCCCCTCCGGCTTCGCGGAGATCGGCGAGGTGGAACTACAGCGCGAGATCGTGGAGGTGGCGCAGCAGCACGGCATCCGGCTGATGGGGCCGAACATCTACGGCTACTACTCCACGCCGGCGGCGCTGTGCGCCACGTTCTGCACGCCGTACACGCAGCAGGGGAAGGTCGCGCTCTCCTCGCAGAGCGGCGGCGTGGGCATGGCCGTGATCGGCTACTCGCGCGCGCACGAAATGGGCGTCTCCGCGATCGTCGGGCTTGGCAACAAGTCCGACCTCGATGAGGACGACCTGCTGGAGTACTACGCGCAGGACCCGGACACGCAGGTGGTCGCGTGCCACGTCGAGGACCTGAAGGACGGCCGCGCGTTCGTGGACGTCGCCAAGCGCGTCTCCAGGGATCGGCCGGTCGTGGTGCTGAAGGCGGGGCGCACGGCGAGCGGGGCGAAGGCCGCCGCGTCGCACACGGGCGCCCTCGCCGGTGCGGATGCGATCTACACGGCGGCCTTCCGCGAGGCCGGCGTCGTGCGGGCGCGCACGCTGGAGCAGATGCTGGACTGGGCGAACGCGCTGTCGATGCTCCCGGCGCCGGCGGGCGAGAACGTCCTGATCATCACGGGCGCGGGCGGCTCCGGCGTGCTCCTCGCGGACTCGTGCTCGGACTACGGGTTGTCGTTGATGAGCGTCCCGGACGACCTGGGCGTGGCGTTCCGCGAGCTGATCCCGCCGTTCGGCGCCTTCGGCAACCCGATCGACCTCACCGGCGGCGAGCCGCCCGAGACGTACCGGAAGGCGATCCGCCTCGCGCTGCATGACGACCGCGTGCACGCCGTCATCCTCGGCTACTGGCACACGATCCTGACGCCGCCGATGGTCTTCGCGGAGCTGGTGGCGGAGGTGCTGGAGGAGGCGCGCGCCGCCGGCAAGTCGAAGCCGATCGTCGCGTCGCTCATGGGCGACGTGCAGGTGGAGGACGCCTGCCGCTTCCTGGAGCAGCGCGGCGTGCCCGCGTACCCGTACGCGGCGGAGCGCCCGGTGAGCGCGCTGGCGGCGGCGTACCAGTGGGCGCGCCGCTCCGGGCGCCTCGGCGGTACGCCCGCGGCGAAGTAGCGCCTGGTGAGGGGCCCCGGCGGCCGGTTAGGAGAGCGCGAAGCCCTCGTAGCCGGCCGCGGCCACCTGGTCACAGATGCCGCGGTAGCGCGCCATGCCGCCCGCGTAGGGCATGAACACGCGCGGCTTGCCGGGCACGTTCGCCCCCAGGTACCAGGAGCTGTGCGCCTCCGGGAGCAGCGTGGCGTGGGCCGCCTCGTTCACCTGCTGCACCCAGCCGTCCACGGCCTCCGGCGTCGCCTCGATGCGCTCGAGGCCACGCTCGCGCAGGTAGCTGATCGCGTCCGTGATCCACTCGACGTGCTGCTCGATCGCGACGGGCATGTTGCAGAGCACGGAGGGGCTGCCCGGGCCGGTCACGGTGAACAGGTTGGGGAACCCCGCCACCTGCAGGCCCAGGTAGTTGCGCGGGCCGGCCTCCCAGGCCTGCGCCAGCGTCACGCCGTCGCGCCCCGTGATGCCGAGCTTGAGGAGCGACCCCGTCATCGCGTCGAACCCGGTCGCGAAGACGATGATGTCCGCGGGGTACTCGACGCCGCTCTCCAGCCTCACGCCGGTCGGCGTGATCGCCGCGATCGGGTCGGTGCGGACGTCGACCAGCGACACGTTGTCGCGGTTGAAGGTGTCGAAGTACTCCGTGTCGATGGGCGGCCGCTTCGCCGCGTACGGGTGGTCGATGTCGGCGAGCTTCGCCGCCGTCTCCGGGTCCTTCACGATCTCGCGGATCTTCTGCTTCAGGAACTCGGCGGCGGTGTCGTTCGCCTCCTTGCTGGTGAGGATGTCGCGGAAGGTCGCGCGGAACTGCAGGCCGCCCTTCTCCCACGCCGCCTCGTAGAGCTTCAGGCGCTCCTCGTCGGAGACGTCGAAGACGGAGCGGTCGGAGATCGTGAACGGGTGGCCGTTCGTCGTGCTCCGCATCGTGCGCTTGATGTCGGCGAAGTTCTCCTTCACCCAGGCTCGGAACTCCTCGGTCAGCGGCTCGTTGCGCGCGGGCACGCTGAACTGCGGGGTGCGCTGCATCACCGTCAGGTGGCCCGCGGTGCGCGCGATGACCGGCGCGGCCTGGATGCCGGTGGAGCCGGTGCCGATCTGGATCACCCGCTTACCGCTGAAGTCCACGCCCTCGTGCGGCCAGAGGCCGGTGTGGTACCACTCGCCGCCGAACGACTCGAGGCCGGGGAACTTCGGCACGTTGGTGGTGGAGAGGCAGCCGACGGCGGCGATCAGGAAGCGCGCGCTGAAGCGCTCGCCCGCCTCGGTCGTCACGTCCCAGGCGTTGCGCGCCTCGTCGTACGCGGCGCCGGTGACGCGCGTCTCGAACTGGATGTCGCGCCGCAGGTCCAGCCGGTCGGCACAGAAGTTGAGGTAGCGGATGATCTCCGGCTGCTCCGGGTACCGCTCCGACCACTCCCAGTCCTGCACCAGCTCGTCCGAGAAGGAGTAGCAGTAGGAGTGGCTCTCCGAGTCGCACCGCGCGCCCGGATAGCGGTTCCAGTACCACGTACCGCCCACGCCGTCCGCCGCCTCCAGCACGCGCACCTTCAGCCCCAGACGGTCGCGGAGCGTGTGGAGCTGGTACATGCCGGAGAAGCCGGCGCCGATGATCAGGGCGTCCAGCACATCGGCCTCGTTGCCGGGGCGGGTGGCGGGGTTCGCGGCGGGGGTGACCATGGCGGTGCTCCTAGGCGAGGCGCGAGGACCAGGCGGTCCGAGGCGCGCCGATCTGGGTACGCCTCACCATCGCAGAAGTGGCCGTCCGCGGGCAATCACCGGCAGGGAGCGGCTCCCGGGGGGCGCTCCGCGGTCGTCGAGGCGCCTCGGCGCGGGATGGCAGTACCCCACGTTTTGTTATCGACAGGCCGGGTGCGCGTGGACAGAATGACCCCGGCGCGCCTGATCCGGCGCCCGGGACGGTGGACCGCATGACGCCCGAGACACGCACGCCCGCGATCATGCTCGTGGAGGACGACCCCCTCGTCCGCGACGCCGTCCTCTCCTTCCTTCGCGATGACGGGCTGGAGGTGCGCCCGATCGCCGGGGGCGAGGAGGCGCTGGCGGCGCTGGGGACGGATGCGCTCGACCTCATCCTGCTGGACGTCGGCCTGCCGGGGATCTCCGGCTTCGAGACGCTGCGCCGCATCCGCCTGGTCTCGGCCGTCCCGGTGATCATGCTCACCGCCGCGTCCGAGGTCAGCGACCGGCTGGAGGGGTTCGACCTGGGCGCGGACGACTACATCACGAAGCCCGTGGTGCTGCAGGAGCTGGTGCGGCGGGTGCGCGCCGTGCTCCACCGGTCGCACGCGCGGCGCATCGAGGCCGCGGCTCCGCACCTCGAGGCGAGCGAGGAACTGCGGGGGCCGGGCGGCGTCCGCGTGGACACGGCGGCGCACGCCGTCTTCGTCGATGACACCGAGGTCCCGTTGATCGGCAAGCAGTACGAGTTGCTGTGCTGGCTGCTGGAGCAGCGCGGGCGCGTCGCGACCGCGGACGAGGTGTCCATGGCGGTGTGGGGCTATCCCACGGACGGCGACGCGAACTACGTGGAGGCGCTGATCTCGCGCGTGCGCGGCAAGCTCGCGGCGGCCGGCGCGGCGGACGTGATCCGCACGGTGCGAGGCGTTGGCTACTCGGTCGCGCTGGAGGATGCGCGGCCCTCGTAGCGCCGTCGGCGCTTGCACCACGTCAGCAACCTGACAGTCACCTCATCGGACGCCCACAAGTTCTCCGTATCAGGGTGATCCCGCACGGCATGCCGTCCGTGGTCGCTCGACCATGGCGACACGCCCGCACGGCGCGGGGCGAGCACCGATGGGAGAGCGCAATGGCGAGCATGTCGACCGGTCAGACCCTGACCGCCCACGGCCCGGACGTCCCGGGTGAGGGCGCCCCGGTGCTGACCATGCTGCCGATGACCGAAGGCATTGCGGCCGGCAGCCTCACCGTGCTCCTGGTCGAGCCGAGGGCCGCGCTCTCCGGCGCGATCGCGGCGGCGCTGCAGCCATTCGGGCAGCGCGTGCTGGCGGTCCGCACGGTCGAGGACGGCGTGGCGCTGTCGCAGGTGATCCACTTCGACGCGGTGATCGCGCGCCTCGACCGCGCGCGCATGGAGGACGAGCCGCTGGGCGCGCTGCTGGAGGCGGGACGTCCGCCGCTGATCGTGCTGGCGGACGGCGACCTGCCGGAGGATGCGGTGAACACGCTGCGCGCCTCCGCCGGCGATGTGCTGACGATGCCCGTGGAGACGGACGACCTCGCCGACCGGATCGCGGCGCTGTCGAAGGGGGCGCGCCCGGAGCGCCGCGCCCGCGTGCTGCACGGCCCCTCGGAGATCGCGCTCTACCCCACGCTGAACCTCGTGCGCGTCGGCGAGGTCGAGGTGCCCCTGAAGCCGAAGGCGTTCGGCGTGCTGCGCGCGTTGCTGGAGCGGCGCGGGCACGTGCTGTCGGCGGACGACCTGTCGCTCGCCGTCTGGGGTTACCGCACGTTCGCCTCGCGGAACTTCGTGGAGTCGCAGATCTCCTCGCTCCGCGCGGCGCTCGCCGGGGCCGGCGCGTACGACGTGGTGCGCACCGTGCGCGCGGCCGGGTACGTCATCCGCTAGCGCGCGAGGCGGCGGAGCTGGGCGGCGGCCAGGTCCACCGCGATCACCAGCACGAAGTACGTCCCCAGCACCATCAGCACCTCCGGGAAGTGGAAGAACGACATCGCCAGCCGGAACTCGCGACCGAGACCGCCGGCGGACACGAACCCGACGACGATCGTCGTGCGGATGATGACCTCCCACCGGTACAGCGAGAACGTCAGGAACTGCGGCAGCGCCTGCGGCAGGATGCCGTAGAGCAGCGCCTGCGCGCGGCTGGCGCCGGCGGCCCGCAGCGCGCGCGCCGGGGCCGGGTCGATGTCCTCCACGACCTCCGCGCAGAGCTTGGAGACGATGCCGAAGTTGTGCAGACCGAGCGCGAGCGCACCGACGAGGAGCCCGGGCGGCAGCACGATGACGAGCATGAACGCCCAGACGAGCTCCGGCACGGCGCGCGCGATGATCCACATCGCGCGCACGAGCACGAAGACTCCGAGGCGCACCGGGCCGGCATCGGCCTGGGCGCGGCGCGGCCGGGCGCCGGCCATCACCGTCAGCAGCATCCCGGCGGCGGCGATCCAGATCGCGAGCACGCTCATGGCCACGGTCTCGTACGCGAGCCCGGCCATGCGCGCCCACGCCGCCGGATCCAGGAACGGCACGGCCGAACCGCCCGGCGTCATCGGCGTGTCGAGGCCGACGAGCGCGCCGAGGAAGTCGCGGACGCGGTCCCACGTCTCGGGCCGCAGCAGGACGGTCGCGCCCGCGGTCTGCGTCGTCAGCAGATAGCCCCACGACCCGGCGAGCAGGGCGAGCGCGAGAAGCAGGCTGCCGCGCCGCACCCACGCGCGCTCGCCACGCCGCACCTCGACACCGACCGGCGGCGCGAGCGCGCTCATCGCACCAGCTCGTGGCGCACGACGCTACTCCACGCCTCCACCGCGGTGATCAGCACGACGAGCGTCAGCAGGAACGTGCCCACCGCGCGGAAGTCGAGGTCGGACAGCGCGGCCTGGATCTCGAAGCCGAGGCCGCCGAGGCCGACGAAGCCCATGATCGCGGAGGCGCGGAGGGCGCACTCGAAGCGGTAGAAGCCGTACGCGATCAGGTCAGGCAGCGCCATGGGCGCGCGGCCGTAGAGCAGCGTCTTCGCCTCGCCCGCGCCGGCGGCGCGCAGCGCGGCGAGCGGCGCGGCGGGGACGTCGATCAGGAGGTCGGCGGCGATGCGTCCGAGGATGCCGGCGTACGGGATGCCGATCGCGAGCACCGCCGCGAAGGGCGACAGCCCGATCGCGACGACGAAGAGCCACGCCCACACCAGCTCGTGCACGGCGCGCATCGCGGACAGCACGCCCTCGCCGGCGACACGGGACGCGCGGCGGCCTCGCGCGGTGCGCGCCAGCGTGCCGGAGGCCACGATGCCGAGCGGCAGGCCGAGGGCGATCGCGACGGTCATGCCCGCCACGGCGTACACCACCGTGCGCCACGCCGCGTCCAGCGCGCGCGCGAGCGTGGCCGCCTCGACGTCGGGACGCACGAGGCCGCCGGCGAGGTCGCGGAGGACCGCCAGCCCGCCCGTGCGCAGCAGGCCGTCGCGCCACTCGACCTGCGCGAGCGACCACGCGAGGGCCGCGAGCAGCAGCAGTGTCAGCAGCCCGCGGCCGCCGCCCCGGCCCGCCTCACGCGGGACGACGGCGGGCAGTTCCACGGCGCGACGCGCCGGCGGGGTGGTCACGGGGTGCGCGTCCCGGAGGCGACGTCCGCCGCCTCGATCGCGTACAACTCCGCGAGTTCCTCGCGCGTCACCTCCGCGCTCGGCCGGTCGAACACCAGGTGTCCCTCGCGCAGCGCGATGATCCGGCTGAAGTGGTCCACCGCGAGCTGGACGGTGTGCAGGCTCGCCACCAGCGTGTGCCCGCCCTCGTGCGCCATCCGCACCAGCAGCGCGACGAGCGCCTCGGCGCGCGCGGGGTCGAGCGAGGACACCGGCTCGTCCGCGAGCAGCGCGTGCGGCCGCTGCACGAGCAGCCGCGCGAGCGCGACGCGCTGCTGCTCGCCGCCGGACAGGTGCGCGGTGCGCTCGTGGAGGCGTCCCGGCAGCCCGACGCGGGCGAGCGCGGCCTCCGCATCCTCGATCCCGACGGGGCGGATCAGCGACCAGAGCGCCGTGCCCAGGCCCCATCGGCCCAGGTTGCCGGCGAGCACGTTGTGCACCACTGATAGGTGCGGCACCAGGTCGAACTGCTGCCGCATCATGCCGACGCGTGCCGCGCGGTCGCGCCTGGAGAGCCCGGAGAGGGGCGCGCCGAGCACGCGCACCTCCCCGGCGTCGGGCTCCACGGCGCCACCGAGGAGGTTGAGCAGCGTGGTCTTGCCGGAGCCGCTGGGCCCCACGATCGCCACGGACTCGCCGCGCTCCACCCGCAGGTCGAGCGGGGCGAGGGCGACGCGGGCGCCGTAGCGCTTCGCGACGCCCCGCACCTCGAACGCCGGGGTGGCGTCCAACATCACTTGATGATCGCGAGCTGCTTCGCGACCTGCTCGATCGCGGCGTAGTTCTCGTTCTTCGTCGCGACGAAGCCGCCCGCCGCGCCGCCGCCGAAGCTCGCGACGATCGTCTTTGCGGACTCGCGGTCGGACTTGCCGACGGCGAGCAGGGCGTCGCTGATCTTCTTCGTGGCGCCCGCGCCCAGCTTCTCGTCCAGGTCGGAGCGGACGGACCAGTTGTAGTCGAAGTACGGGTCCGTGGTCATGAGGACCTTCACCTTCGCCGCGTCGACCTTCTTGTCGCGCAGCGCCGCTTCCCACACCGCCTGGTTCAGCGCGCCCGCCTGGAATGCGCCGGACTCCACCAGCTTGTAGGTCGCATCGTGCGAGCCGGAGAAGCCCGGGGCGCCCCTGAACGCCTTCGCGGCGTCCACGCCCGCCTGCATCAGGAAGTACCGCGGCATCAGGTGGCCGGACGTGGAGCTTTCGCTGCCGAAGGTGAACGTCCCGCCCGCCAGGTCCTTCAGCGCTGTGGCCTTCGAGTCCGCGCCGACGACGAAGACGGAGCGGAACTCCGCGTCTCTCGGCCGCTGCGCGATCGCCACGGAGCCCGGCGTGACCGCGCGCGCCTGCACGCCGGTCAGCCCGCCGAACCACGCGAGGTGGACGTCGCCCCGCTGGAACGCCGTGACGAGCGCGGCGTAGTCGTTCGACGGGACGTACTCCACCTTCATCCCGGTCTCCGCCGCGAGGTACTCAGCGACGGCGCCGAACTGCTTCTGCAGCGCGGAGACGTCCTGGTCCGGGATGCCGCCGATCTTCAGCGTGCCTCCCGACGTGGCGCCGTCGCCTCCGCCGCTGCACGCCATCGCAAGGGCTGCGAGGCCCACCAGCGCCGTCATCACCAGGCGGCTGATCATCGTCTTCATGTGGTGTCTCTTTCTGTCCGGATCCATGGTTCCTCGGCGTGCGGGCACGCGGCGGCGCCCCTCGCCGGGAGGCGAGGCACGGGCGCCCGAGGGCGCAGACGCTCCTAGCGGCCCGAAGGACGGGGCAGGAGGCGGTGTCGAGACGGACCGCACGGGTCCGTCTGCCGGGAGCGCGGTCATCGCCGCACCCACGCGCCTCGGGCGTCACGGAAGCGTCGCCGTGCGGACACGCGGGCGGCGCCTCGCAGGAGGGCCGGGGTGTCCGAGGCTGGCGCGGGGGTGGTCACGTGGCGGCCCGTCGAGCGTCCGACGTTCGGCCGGAGCAGGTCCGGCCCGGAGCGTCGCACGCCGGGATAGCCTACCGCGCCACGCAACGGGTGGCCGCGCGAGACATAACGATGCAGCCCGAGATGTAACGGATACGGCAGGGCTGGTCGGCGCCTCGTGCCCGGCGGGGGACGGGTGCGGGGGTAGCCTCGCCGCCGATGGCCGGCGCGGCCCGCTCGCCGTGGCCGGCGCCGGGAAGGAGGCCCCATGACGATCCTCGTGGCGATCGATGACACGCGGGAGTCGGAGGCCGCGCTCCCGCTGGCGCGCCGCCTGGGGCCGCCGGACGGGGCGGGGCTCGTGCTCGTCACGATCGGCGAGCTGCCGGAGACGTCCGAGCACGCGGCGGATGAGCGAGACGCGCTGGGGAGGCGGCTCCGCGATCTACGCGACCGGTACGCGCTCCCGGCCGCGCGCCTGCGCGTGGAGCTGGCCGGGGACCCCGCGCGGGGCCTCGTGCAGGTCGCGGAAGACGAGGGCGCCGACCACATCCTCCTCGGTACTTCGCGGGCGACGATGAACGAGGAGATCGCCGGTGCGTCGGTCGTGGAGGAACTCTCGGACGAGGCGCAGGAGGCGGGCGTCCGCGTGCTGGTGGTCCGGACGCGGGACGGTGATGACTAGCGAGGCCGCCCGGGACGCCTCCTGCGCCGGCCGCTGATGGACGGGCTCTCAGACGCGCTCGTCCTCGCGTGGGACCGCCTGCGCGGGAGCTTCTGGTTCGTCCCGGCGCTCATGACGCTGGGCGCGGGCGTGCTCGCGGTCCTCGCGTTGTCGGCGGACCTCTTCTACGACACCGAGGACCCGCCCGCGTTCCTCTTCACCGGCGGACCGGAGGCGGCACGCGCCGTGCTGCAGGCGGTGGCGAGCTCCACGATCACGGTGGCGGGCGTGGTGTTCTCCGTGACGATCGCGGCGCTCTCCACCACCTCGCAGCAGTACGGGCCGCTGCTGCTGCGCCGCTTCATGCGCGACCCCGGCAACCAGGTGTCGCTCGGCACGTTCATCGCCACGTTCGCGTACTGCCTCCTGGTGCTGCGCTCCGTGCGCAACGGCGACGAGGGCGACCCGTTCGTCCCCCACGCCGCGATCACCATCGCGTTGCTGCTGGCGCTGGCCAGCGTCGCCGTGCTCATCTTCTTCCTGCACCACGTCACCGGGTCGATGCGCGCCTCGCGGATCATCGAGGCGGCGGGCGAAGAACTCGACCACGCGATCCGCGACACGTTCCCCTTGCTGCCTCCGCCTCCTGAGGCGGTGACGGTGCGGCCGGAGGACGGCGTGGACGAACGCCGCGCACGAGGCGTGACCACCGTCTCCAGCCGGCAGCACGGCTACATCCAGCAGATCAACGTGCAGGCGCTCCGCCGCCTGGCCGAGGAGCGGGACGCGACGCTGTTGCTGCGCTGCGCGGCGGGCGAGTACGTCATGCTCGGCACGCCGCTGGTGGAGGTGGTCCCGGAGCAGGCGCGGTGGTCCGAACTGGACGATCGGGTGAACGAAGCGATCGCGACCGACGTAGAGCCGACGTCGCTGCAGGACCCCGCCTTCGCCGCCCAGCAGCTGAGCCAGATCGTCCTGCGGGCGCTGTCGCCCTCGATCAACGACCCCTACACCGCGGCGAACGCGGTGAGCCGGCTGATGGCGTCCTGCGCGCACCTGGGACACCGGTACACGCCGCCGCATGTGTACCGCGACGAACGCGGGACCGTGCGGCTCGTCGCGCGCGTCCAGACCGCCGCTGATGTGCTTCACGCGATCCTCGGCCCCACGGGGAGGGTGGCGGCCGGCGAGCCCGCGCTGGCGCGGCAGCTGATGGCCGGCATGGGCGAGATCGCCCGCACGCTGCGCCCCGACGACGCCGAGGCGCGCGAGATGCTGCATGACGCGGCGCGGATGCTGCTGGACGAGGCTCAGCCGCACCTCCGGGACGACCGCGCGCGCTCGGCGCTGGCCGCCGCGGCGCGGGAGGCGCTCGCCTCGCCGGACGCGCTGCGGCGGTAGGGGCTACTCGAAGAGCCGGCGGACCTCGTCCAGCGCGTCTTCGTTCCCCATGATGTGCACGCGGTCGCCGGTGAGCCGCCTGAGCTGGCCGCGCGGCACCAGCGTGGCCCCGTCGCGCTCCACCGCCGTCACCACGGCCTCGCGGGGGAGGCGCAGTTCCGCGAGCGTGCGGCTGTTCACGTGGTCGCCCTGCTCCACGAGGAAGTCGAGCGAGTAGACGCCCTCCGAGACGGCTCGCGGGCGGCCTCGGCCGTTCTCGCCGCCGGTCAGGCGCTCCCGCCCACGCATGTACGCGATCACGACATCCGCGCGGCTGAGCAGCCCCACGGGGACGAGGCGGCCGTCCTGCTCGCGCACGACGGGGAGCTGCCGCGCGACCTCCGCCCCGGGCTGCGCGATCGCGTCCGCGACGGACTGCGTGGGCCGCGCCGTGATGACGCGCCGCGTCATGATGTCGGCCATCGTCTGGTCGCCGCCGTCGCCGGAGGTCGCGCGCTCGAAGTCCGGGATCGTCGCGATACCGCACAGCCCCGCCTCCGGGGACGCGACGACGACGCTGTACTGGCCCGACGCGGCCAGGCGCTCCGCGACCTCGCCCACGCGGTCCGTGGGCAGCGCGCGCTCGAACTGGACGCTCATCGTCTCCACCACGCTGACGCGGCGCAGCGGGTCGTCGGCGGCGGAGCGGACCGTCTCCGGGTTCGTCGCCAGTTCGTTCACCTGCAGGTCGAGGATCCTCGAGAGGTCCTGGATCGTGAGCATGCCGACCAGGCGGTCGGGCTCCTGCCGGTCCACCACGGGCAGGCCGAGGATCGCGGAGCGCGTCATGCGCTGGAGCGCGGTGTGCAGGGTGTCGGTGGGGTACGTCACCACCACGTCGCGCCGCATCGCGTCGGCGACGTGTGAGCTGCCGTCCAGCTGCGCGCTCAACGCGTCCACCATCAGGAAGATGCCGACGAGCCGGTCGTCGTCCGTGACGGGCACGCCGGAGAGATCCTGCGCCCGCATGATCGCCTGCGCCTCGTCGATGCTGGTAGCCGGGCGGACCGTGACCGGGGCGGAGTGCATGGCCTGCGCCACGGTGACCGCCTGGATCAGCGGGATGGTGTACTCGCCGCGGTGGGCGGGGGAGTCGGCGCGCGTGGCGACCTGGTTCTCGTAGATCGAGATGTTGCCGGTGATCAGGTAGGAGACCGAGATCGCGATCATCGCGGGCACGATCATCGTGAACTCGCCGGTCATCTCCGCCACCATCAGCATGATCGCGATGGGCGCCTTCGCTACGCCGCCGAACATCGCACCCATGCCGACGACGACGAACGGCTCGGGCTCGGCGGGGAGCCCCGGCACGTGGTTGTGCAGCAGCCCCCACATCGCTCCGCCCAGCATGCCGCCGATGAACAGGCCCGGCGCGAAGACGCCGCCGCTGCCGCCGGAGCTGATCGTGAGCGAGGTCGCGAGGATCTTGAGCGCGACCAGCAGCAGCATCGTCATCACCGGCAGGCGCACCGTGTCGCCCTCGATCGCGAACTGCAGCCAGCCGTAGCCCATCGACAGCACCTGCGGGAACCAGATCGCGATGATGCCGACGAGGAGGCCGCCGATCGCCGGTTTGACGTGCGGCGGCACGTTGAGGCGATGGAACAGGTCGCGCATCCCGTAGAACGTGCGTACGTAGGCGATGCCGACGAACCCCGCCACGATGCCGAGGGCGGCGTACCAGATCAGCGACTGCGGGTCGTCGAACCGGAAGCCCAGGTCGGTGCCGAACACGGGCTGCCAGCCGGACCACGCCGCGAAGATCGTGTAGCCGACGACCGAGGCGATGAAGCCCGGGACGATCGCCTCGAGCTCGAAGTCGCGCAGGTACAGGATCTCGGCGCTGAGCAGCGCGCCGCCGAGCGGGGCCTTGAAGATCGCACCGATGCCCGCCCCGACGCCGACCGCCATCGCGATGCGCCGGTCGGCGGGGCTGAGGCGGAACACGTCGCCGAGCCAGGAGCCGAACCCCGCGGCGATCTGCGCCGTCGGGCCCTCGCGGCCGGCGCTGCCGCCCGAGCCGATGGTGATCGCGCTGGCGACGAGCTTGATCGCGGGGATGCGGGAGCGGATGCGCCCGCCGCGCTCGTGGAACGCGTCGATCGCCGCGTCCGTGCCGTGGCCCTCGGCCTCCGGCGCGAGCGTGAACACGATGACGCCCGAGAGCAGTCCGCCGAGCGCCGCCACCAGCGGCAGCGCCCACGGACGCAGGGGCGCCTCGAATACCGTCTCACCCTCGCCTCGCGGGCCCGGCGGCGTGAAGCCGGCGAGACGCCCGAGCAGGTGCTCCATGCTGAAGTCGATC
>JBFWQJ010000009.1:0-25189 GCA_050249515.1 Dehalococcoidia bacterium
TGCATGGTCTGGAGTCGCGTGCCCGCTACGCCCAGAACGACTACGAGCACTACCGCGAGGTGAACCGGCGCTTCGCGCTGAACCTGCGCTCCCGCCTGCTCACCGGTGAAGTGGTGTGGGTGCACGACTACCAGCTGATCCCGCTGGGCCAGGAGCTGCGTGCGCTGGGCTGGGAGGGGCCGGTCGGCTACTTCCACCACGTCCCGATCCCCGCGCCGAACATGTGGCGCCGCATCCCGCACGCGCGGGCGCTGGCCGCCGCGCTCCGCCACTACAGCCACATCGGCGTGCAGACGGAGCGCGACGCGCGTCACCTGCGCGCGATCCTCGGGCGGAACGCCCCGCCGATCGAGGTGCACCCGATCCAGGTGGACGCCGAGCGCGTGCGCGCCTCCGCGGACGCCGCGCCCTGCGACATGGACGAGGCGATGATCGCGGGCCGCACCGTGCTCTTCGGCGTGGACCGCCTGGACTACACGAAGGGCCTCCCGCAGCGGCTGGAGGCGTGGGAGCTGGTGCTGGAGCGCCGTCCGGACCTGCGCGACCGCGCGGTGATGATCCAGTGGGCCGCCCCCTCCCGCGAGGGCATCGACGAGTACCGCGAGGAGCGCGCCTCCATCGAGGCGATCGCCGCGCGCATCGAGGAGCGCTTCGGCGGCGAGCAGTCGCCGCTGCAGCTGGTCGTGGACCAGCACTCCCCGGAGGAGACGGCCGCGGCGCTGCGCCGCGCGGACATCGGCGTGGTGACCTCGATCGCGGACGGGATGAACCTCGTGGCGAAGGAGTTCGCCGCGCTGCATTCCGCGGAGCACCCCGGGGTCCTGGTCCTCTCCGATGGCTGCGGCGCTGTGGACGAGCTCGGCGCGTCGATCGTGGTCGACCGGCGCTCCGTCGCCGCGATCGCGGACGGCATCGAGCGCGCGCTGGACATGCCGCCGGGTGAGCGCGCCGGGCGCTCCTACGCGCTGCGCGAGGCCGTGGACGCGCGCGACAGCGCGGACTGGGCGCGCGAGATCACCGCGCGCATCGCTGCGTGCCACCACGACCGCTCGGAGGCGGCGCGGCCGTGCCGCACCACCCCCACGCGCAACGTCGCGCGCTCCTCGGTCACGCGCCTGGAGATGCCCACGGCGCTCGAGGCGTCCGTGGACCGCTGGCAGATGCGCATGCGGGCAGCGCGCATGGTGGAGCGGCTGTGGCGGCGCGACGCGTCGCTGTGGTCCGGGCAGCCGGAGGCCGTCTCGGGCCGCCTCGGCTGGCTCGCGCTGGACGACTGGCTCGCCGACCACCTGCCGATCCTCCGCGCGTTCGCGCTGGACATCGAACGTGCCGGCTACACGACCGTGGCGGTGCTGGGCATGGGCGGATCGAGCGCGGCCGCCCGCGTCTTCGCGCGCCTCGGATCGGAGACGCCGCGCGGGCTGCGCGTGGTCGTGCTGGACTCCACGGTCCCCGCGATGGTGCGCGCCGCGGAGCGCCAGTTCGACCCCGGGAAGACGCTCTTCGTCGTCGTGTCGAAGTCCGGCGAGACGATCGAGACACACGCCTTCATGGACCACTTCTGGGCCGCGCACCCGCACGGCGAGGACTTCGTCGCGATCACCGACCCGGGCACGCCGCTGCACGAGGTGGCGCTGAACCGCAACTTCCGCCAGGTGTTCCTGAACCCGCCGGACGTCGGCGGTCGCTTCTCCGCGCTCACCTACCCCGGCCTGCTCCCGGCGGCGCTCGCGGGCCTCGACCTCGACCTCCTCGCGAGCCACGCGCGTGCGATGGAGCGGGCGTGCCGGCGCACCGCGGACCTGGAGCGCAACCCGGGCGCACGCCTGGCCGCACTGCTGGCCGAGGTGGCGACCGAGGAGCGCGGCACGCTGTTCATCGAGACGGACGGGCGGCTGCAGGGGCTGGACGACTGGCTCTCTCAGCTGATCGCGGAGTCCACGGGCAAGCAGGGCCGCGGGCTGCTGCCGGTGCGCGCCACGGCGCGCGCGGGCGGCTACCAGGACGGCGACACCGTCTTCCTCATCGGCGAGATCAGCGAGGAACGCGTCGAGGAGATCGAGGCGCTTGGCTGCAACGCCGTGCGCTGCGAGTTCAGCGACCGCCACGCGATCGCGGCGGAGGTCGTGCGCTGGGAGATCGGCGTCGCCCTCGCCTGCGCGCTGATCGAGGTCAACGCGTTCGACGAGCCGGACGTGTCGCTCGCCAAGCGCGCGACCGCCTCCGCGCTCGCCGCCGGCGGAGGCACCGCGATGGTGGACCGCACGGCGGCCGAGCTGATGGCCGCGCTGTCCGACACGCGGGACGTGCGCTTCATCGCGATCCACGCGTACCTGGAGCGGACATCGTGGACGGAGGCGCTGCTCGGCGCGATCCAGCGGCGCATGAGCGAGCGCTTCGGCGTGCCCGTGCCGGTGGACTTCGGCCCCGCGCTCCTGCACGCGACCGGCCAGTACTACAAGGGCGGCCCGAATGACGGGCTGGTGATCCAGGTGGTGGAACCGGGCGAGGATCTCCCGATCCCCGGCCGCCGCTACGGGTTCGCCTCGCTGCTGGTCGCGCAGGCGCAGGGCGACGCGAAGGCGATGCGCGCCGGCGGGCGGCGCGTCGTCACCTCGACCCTCGCGGCGCTGCGCGGCGCGGCCGAGGGGGCGGCGGAGCAGCCGGGACGTGAACGGGCGATGCGCTAGGTCGCATCGCACCGCGTACACGCGAGGATGGTGGCCGCGGCGGCGGGGAGCCGCGCCACCATGCTCGCGTCATCGTCTCCGGACGGGGACGTCCTACTGCGTCAGCGTGAGCGCCGTCGCGGCCCGCAGGCCGCCGGGGAACGCGGCCCGGAACGGCGCGTTCACGAACGCCGGCCCATCCACCACCAGCAACTGGTACGCGCCGCTCAACTCCTGCGCCCACACGCCCGTGGCGCCGGAACCGCGCGCCGACGCCTCGAGTTGCTCAACGGTGCCGCCGTTGAATACCACCAGCGACACGCGGCTCGGCCCGAACACCGGTTTCGCGACGAACGTGCCCGGCGGCGGCGTGGGCGCCGGCGCGGGGACCGGCGTCGGGGCGGGCGCGGGCGTCGAGGTGCCCACCCGCAGGTAGGAGGTGGACACCCACCCCGTGTGCGAGTTGGTGGCGATGAACTGCCAGCGGTGCCCGTCCGAGAGCACGGCGCCCTCCAGCAGCGTCACGCGCGCGCCCGTGGGCAGGCACGCCTGGATCGAGGCGGTCAGGCTGGGCAGCGCACGCACGCGCAGGCAGTCGCCGTCCGCGGCGATCGTCGCGATCGTCCCGGCGGGGCCCAGCGGCGGGATCGGCGGCGGCGGCACGCGGTCCTCGTTGCGACACGCGTAGTTCGTGTCGAACCCGCCTTCGATGTACTGCACGAGGACGACCTGGCCCCCGCCGAATCCCTTCCAGCACATCGCGGGCGCCTCGGCGGCGGTGTTCGCCATCGTCGTCCACACGGGGAGGCCGGGGCTGTAGCTGCCGGCGATCGTCTGCCACTGCGCGGGGTTGGAGTAGATGCCGACGGGGACGCCCTGCGTCTGCAGGAAGTCGATCGCCCCCTGGATGACGCGCGCGTTCGGGATCGGGTCGGTCAGCCAGCTGCTCGTCGTCTCGACATCGAGCCACCACGAGGCGGGCGTGGCGGACTGCGCCTTCGCGTACGCGACGGCGTGCTGCGCGGTCTTGTAGCCGAAGTTGTAGCCCTTGCACAGCTCGTCCGTCGGCTGGCACGTCCCCATCGGTCCGGTCAGCGCCTGCTCCGCGTTTGAGCCCACCGGCGACTTCACGTTGAGATAGAGCCCCGGCTGCCGGCCGATGATGCTCGCCCAGCGGTACTGCTCGGACAGGCAGCGGTTCTCCGTGAAGGCGCGGCCGCCGGTGGCGCCCACGATCGCGAAGCCGAACGGCGGGTTGGGCAGCGGGCTGCCGCACTGCGGGAACGAGATATCGAAGCCCGTGGCGCCGGCGGGGAAGAGGTCGGCCGCGCCGGCCGGGGCGCGGAGCGCCAGCACACCAAGCAGGAGGGCGAACAGCAGGGCAGCGACACGCACCAAGGGGCGACTCTCTCGTCCGGCCCTGCACCAGATGCATCGAGTATCAGCGGCGGCGCGCGTCCTGTCCAAGCCGCACAGCCCGCACGAGGCACGCGGAGCGTGGTCAATCCTGAGCGCGCCCGCGTACGAGCAGCGGGTGCACCTCCGTCCCGTCCGCGTCGCGGGAGGCGGCCCCCCAGCGCACGTCGACGGGCAGGTGCTGCGGCGCGAGCCCACGGTAGAGCGCGGCGAAGGCGTAGCCGAGCTCAGCCTCTGTGAGCGGCCGCGGTGCCGCCTCGTACCAGTTGAGGTCGACGTTCTCGAGGCCGGCGATCTCGGTGTCGCCCGCGTACTGCTTCATCGCCGCCGCACGCCACCCGCCGAACGGCGCGAACTCCAGATCGCGGCGCCCGTCGTACTGCGCGGCCCACAGCGGGAGCGCGGCGCACGCATCCGTGTCGGCCATCGCCTGGTGCCAGTACCAGCGCGCGGTGTAGATGCCGAGCGGCCGTCCCGGCGCGACCGTGCGCGCCGCCTCGATCGCCGCACGCAGCGCCTGCAGCCGCTGTGCGGGCGTCAGCGCCTCGGCGGTCGTGTCCTCCACGTCGAGCCACAGCGCGCCGAGGTGGCCCTCCCAGGGCGCGATGCGCGCGGCCGCGTCGCGCACCTGCGCCGCGGTGTCGGACGCGAGCCAGAGGTAGACGTAGGCGTGCACCTCGATCCCGACGTCGAGGAGCGCGGGGATCTGCCGGTGCGCCGCGCCCGGCGGGAACGGCGCCGGCGGGTACTGCGTCCCCACCACCACGCGCCGCACGCCCGCCGCGACGAGCGCCCGCGCGTGGGCGAGGTCGATCGGCCCGGTGTAGTTCGAGACGTCGATGGCAAGCGGCATGGTGACCTTCCGGCGAGCAGGCGGGCCGCACATCGAACGCCGCGGACGCGGCAGCGCGAAGCACCATGCGGCGCGGTCGGCTCCCCGCGCGCGCAGCCGCTACCCACCGCGTCCGGTAGGATGACCGCATGTACGGACGCCGCCGCGTTGTCTTCGTCGCCCTGCTGGTCGCCCTCGGCGTGGCGCTCCTCGCTCCTGCGGAGGCGACGCCCGCGCGCGCGGCGGCACGCCCCGACCGCGTGCCCGCGACAATCGAGGTGGCCCAGGCCACCACCCCACTCCGCGTCGCGATCAAGCCCCTGGACCCGTTCGTGGTGAAGACCGGCGACCGCTACTCCGGCTTCAGCATCGAGCTCTGGGACGAGATCGCGCGCCGCAACGGCTGGACCACGGAGTACGTCTGGTACGAGACGCTGCCGCCCATGCTCCTGGACGTGGACGCCGGGAAGGTGGACGTGGGCATCGCCGGCATCTCGATCACGCGGGAGCGCGAGGCACTGCTCGACTTCAGCTATCCGATGTTCAACGCGGGGCTGCAGATCCTCGCCGTGCAGCATCGCGACGTCCCGTGGTACTCGCGGATCGGCACGCTGCTCTCGCCCACCGCCGGGCTCTACCTGCTTGGGCTCATCCTCGCGATCTTCGTCGCGGGGAACGTGGTGCACCTGTTCCAGCGGGAGCTGAGCTACGCGCGGGGGCTCGCCCGCGGCATGTTCCGCGCCGCCGCCGTCGGGCTGGTAGGCGAGGTGGGCGAGCAGGAGCGCCCGCTGTCGCAGTTCGCCTCCGTGCTCTGGGTGATCCTCGGCATCGCGTTCGTGTCGATGTTCACGGCATCGCTGACCACGGAGCTCACGGTGCAGCAGATCACCGGCGGCATCACCGGCGTGCGTGACCTGCCCGGCAAGCGCGTCGTCACGGTGGAGGGCTCCACCGCCGCGCGCTTCCTGACCGAGCGCCGCATCGCGTTCGACGGCCTCCCCACGGTCGAGGCCGCGTTCGAGCGCCTCGATCGGGGCAGCGCGGACGCCATGGTCTTTGACGCGCCGGTCCTGCAGCACCACCTGCAGGTCACGGGCGCGGACCACCTCATCCTGGTGGGCAACGTGTTCCAGCGCGAGGACTACGGCATCGCGATGCCGACGGGCAGCCCCCTGCGCAAGACCGTGAACCAGTCACTGCTGGAGATGCGCGTGGACGGGACCTACGACCGCATCCACAACTACTACTTCGGCCCGACGCGCTAGCACGCTCTCCGCTACGCCGGCAGGTCGATCGTGAACGTCGACCCGCGATCGCTCGAGGTCAGCCCCACGGCACCGCCGTGCGCCTGCACCACGCCCCGCACGATCGCGAGCCCGAGGCCGGCGCCGTCCGCGCGCCCGCCGGGGCGGTTGCGTGACGGGTCCGCGCGGAAGAACGGCTCCCATACCAGTTCACGGTTCGCGGCGGCGATGCCCTCGCCCGTGTCGGCGACGGTGAGGCGGTGCATCAGGCCGTGACGCTCCGTGGACACGACGACACTGCCGCCGGACGGCGTGTGCTCCAGCGCGTTCGCGACGAGGTTCCCCACCGCCCGCGCCATCAGCGCCCCGTCGAGCGCGATCGGCGGCAGCGGCTCCGACTCCGCGAGGCGCAGCGCGATGCCCGCCGCCGCGGCGCGCGCCTGCATCCCGTCCGCCACCTCCGCGGCCACCTCGTGAAGCGACACCGGACGGCGGTCGAGCGGCAGCGCGCCGGCATCGATCTGCGCGAGCTGGAACAGGTCGTCGACCATCCGCGCCAGCCGCTCCACCTCTTTGCGGATCGTGGCGTGGTAGCGCGTCACCTCGTCCGGCTCGCTAACGACGCCATCGGTGAGCGCCTCCGCCATCGCGCGGATACTGGCGAGGGGCGTGCGCAGGTCGTGCGAGATCGCGGCCGTCAGTTCACGCCGCTCGCGGTCCAGTGCCTCGCGCGCCTCGGCGGACGCCTGGAGCAGCCGCGCGAGCTCGTTGAGGTCACGCGCCTGCCGCGAGATCTCGCCCGCGCCCACGGGCTCCAGCCGCGCGGCGTAGTCCCCGGCGGCGAGGCCGCGGATGCGTCCCCCGATCGCCTCGAGCTGTCCCGACACGCGCGAGGAGACCCACACGCTGAACGAGACGGAGACAAGCCCGCTGAACCCGACGAGCGCGGCCAGCAGCCGCAGGTCGTGCGCCGTGGAGATGAACATCAGCTCCGCGACGATCAGCACGTTGAGCAGGCCGATGAACGCGCCGATCACCGCCCCCAGCGCGATCCTCGTGCGCAGCGCCGTCGCGCCCGCGCGGTCCATCGCCTGCACGGCGAGCCCGCCGACGAGCACCGTGGCGATCGCCGACAGCAGCATGTAGACGCCCAGCGCCTGCAGGTCGCTGAGCGGCGGACGGACGAGGATCTGGACGAGCACCAGACCCACCGCGACCGCGAACAGGATCGCCAGAGTCGCGCGGGCGACGCCGGAGAAGACGGGGACGGGACGGCTCAGGCTAGGGATCAAAGCGGTACCCCACTCCCCACACCGTCTTCAGGTGCGCCGGGTTGGACGCGTCGTCCTCCACCTTCGCGCGCAGGCGGCGGATGTGCACCGTGACGGTCCCGTCGTCGCCCTCGAACTCGTCGCTCCACACGGCGGTCAGCAGCTGCTCGCGCGTGAAGACGCGCCCCGGGTGCCGCGCGAGATGGACGAGGAGGTCGAACTCGCGCGCGGTCAGCCCCACCCGCACCCCGCCGACCTCCACGGCGCGCGCCTGCTCGTCCACGGCGACGTTGCCGAAGCGCAGCCGGTCCGCGCGCACCGCGGTCGAGGTGCGCCGCAGCACCGCCTGCACGCGGGCGGCGAGCTCGCCGGGACTGAACGGCTTGGTGACGTAGTCGTCCGCGCCGATCGCCAGGCCGTTGATGCGGTCCGCCTCGCCGTCGCGCGCGGTGAGCAGGATGATCGCCGTGTCGCCCGCGGCGCGGATGCGGCGGCACAGCTCCAGCCCGTCGAGCCCCGGCAGCATGACGTCCAGGACGACGAGTTGCGGCTGCGTGGCGACGAACGCCTCCAGCGCCGCGTGGCCGTCGTGCACCACGTCCACCACATGGCCGTCGCGCCGGAGGTAGCGCTGGACGACCTCGGCCACCATGACCTCGTCCTCGACGACGAGGATGCGGCGTGCGTTCGTGGCGGCTGGACTCATGGCGACGCTCGGCGCTCCCCGGCCGCCTCGGCGGCGGCCCCGGTCGTCCCAGTATGGCGCAGCGCGCGCACGAGCAGTTCACCACCGACGCCGAGGCCCACGCCGGCCAGCAGCAGCGGCCACGCGATCAGCCACACGGCGACGTACGCGCGGGGCCCCGATCCCGGGACACCGGCGAGCCACCACGCCATCCCGGCGAGCGCGACCAGCGTGCCGAGCACACCGAGGAGCGCGCCCGCCATGCCGGGGCGCGGCCGTGCCACCGCGAGCCGCCCGATCGTCGCAAGGATGCGGGTCCCGGCCTTCACCGCCGCCCGCAGGTCGCCGCTCACCTTCGAGGTCCCCCCGGCGCGATGCCGGTAGCCCACCTCGACCTCCTCGATGGGGGCACCGGCGCGGAGCGCGCCGCCGATCACCTCCACGGTCCACCCGTAGGTCATCTCGCGCGGCGCGAGCCGGTCGAGCAACTCGCGCCGCACCGCCTTCAGCGGCGACAGGTCATGCACGCGCCGGCCGTAGAGCAGCGCAAGCAGCCACCCGGCGAGCGCGTTGCCGAAGCGCGCCGGCAGCGTCATCGAGCCCGCCTCGACGCCCGCGCCGCGGCGCACGCCGAGCGCGAGGTCGGCGCCGCGCTCGATCGCGTCGAGGAGCGCCGGGATGTGCGCCGGGATGTCGCTCCCGTCGCCGTCCATGAACACCAGCACCGGTGCGTCCGTTGCCTCGACGCCCGTCATGCACGCGCGGCCGTACCCGGGGACGCGCGCCGGCACCACGCGCGCGCCGCCCGCCTCCGCGCGCGCCTGCGTGGCGTCCGTGCTGCCATTGTCGACCACGATCACCTCGCCGCCGAGCGGGTCGAGGTGCGCGCGCGCCTCCGCGACGACGGCGCCGATCGTGGCCTCCTCGTTCAGCGCGGGGATGACGAGCGCGACCGGCGTGCGGGGACTCATCGCGCGGCCTCCGGCGGGCCGGAGACGTCGTACAGCGCGACGCCGTCCTCCTCGAACAGCAGGCGGCCGCGCGCGCGCACGTCCTCCAGCGCCGCGTCGAAGCCGGCATCGAGCGACTGCGTGCTGCGGAAGCCGTAGCGGTCGACCAGCACCAGGTCCGCGCGCTCCCACTGGCCGGGGAACTCCCAGAGCTGTCGGCGGTGTGCGACGCGCGCGGCGAGGTTGGACTGCGCCGACACCGCTGCGCCCTCCGGCACGAGCGCGACCGCGCGCTCCACGGCGGCACGGTGCGCCTCGCTCGGCCCGCCCGCGGCGAGCGGCGACGCGGGCCCGACCGAGGCGAGCCCGACGGCGGCGACGACGATCATCGCCCCGGCCAGCACACCGGCAGCCGGGGCGCCCGCGGGCAGGACCAGCAGCAGCCGGCGCGCGCCGAAGAGCCCGGCGATCGCGGCGAGGGGGACCAGTTGCACGCCGTAGTGGAACGCCAGCTCCTGCTGCGCGCCGTGCGAGGACAGCAGCCCGAGCGCGAGCCCCGGCAGCAGCGCCAGCGCCTGCAGCGGGGCGAGCAGCAGCCACGGCCCGCTCGCCAGCACGAACGTGACCGCCGTCCCAAGCCGCTCCGGCGCGAGCGCCACGCGCAGCACCTCGACGGGATGCGTGAACGACCAGAGCACGCCGGCGAGCCCCTCGCGCCCGCCGAGGACGGCGCCGTACCGCTCCACGAGGTCGCTCGGCTGGCCGTCGCGCACCAGCGGCATCAGCACGAACACGGTCAGCACGGCCCACGCCGCCGCGCCCGCCGCCAGCGCGCGCGCCTCGCGACGCGCGTCGAGCGACCACGCCGCCAGTGCCAGCGCGAGGACGACGAACGCCGCGTCCTCCTTGAACAGCAGCGCGGAGAGCGCCACCGCAGCGCCGAGCCTCGGTCGGCCCGCCGCGAACGCCCAGAGCGCGCCGAACGCCGGGAGCGCGACCATGGTCTCCGGGTGGAAGTCGAAGGCGAGCGCCCGGTGCAGGTACGGATTGGCGAGGTAGGCGAGTGCGGCGGCCGCCGCGACCACCGTCGGCAGGCGGAGGCGTCGCCCGGCCTCGAACAGCGGGACCGCCGCGAGGGCGCAGACGGCCGCCTGCACCACCAGCAGCGACATCGCCCCGGCGCCCAGGCGGTACGCGCCGGCGAACAGCAGCAGCACCGGCTGGGTGTGCTGTCCGGCGAAGTTGTACGGGACGAACGTGGTCTCGAAGAAGCGCCCGTGCGCCGTGTTCCACACCACCTGGTCGAAGAACGCGAAGTCGAACGCACCGAGGTGCAGCTGCTCCCGGCGCGCGAACGCGACGGCGACCCAGTACGCCGCGGACAGCAGCACTCCGACGCCGACCACCGCGCGCGCCAGCAGCAGCGCGCCGGGCCGCGACACCGCGACCGCCTCCGCGCGCCGCGCGCGTGCTCGTGCCATCCGCAGGCTGATCACGCCTACACCCGCCCGAGGGGCGCGCAGGCGCGCTCGTCCCCGGTCGCGGCGACCAGGCTGAAGTCCGGCCGGAACTCCTCGGCGTCGGCGCGCACGAAGAGCCGGTCGATCTGCTTCACCATGTTCTGGCCGGGGTAGCCGGGGACGATCAATCGCACCGGGAAGCCGTGGTTCTCGCTCAGCGGCGCGCCGTTCGCGTGCGTCGCCAGCAGCGCGTCGTCCACCTCCAGGCGGTCGCGGTGCCACGTCACGCCGTAGCCGCTCAGGCTATGGAACGCCACGGAGCGCGACACGGCACGCTCCTGCGCCAGCGCCAGCACGTCCCGCACGCGCGGCCCCCGCCAGACGACGCGCTCCGTCCAGCCGCTCACGCAGCTCAGGCGGATCGTCGTCTCCTGCGCCGGCAGCGCCAGGATGTCCGCGTACGTCAGCGAGAGCGGACGGTCGACCTCGCCCACGACCTCGAGGCGGTACGCGGCGACGTCGCGCACCTCGGCCTTGCCGAACAGCGTCTCCACGGGGAAGTCGCCCGGCCCGCCGCGCTCCTCCGGCGGAATGCGGCCGATGAACAGGTTGGCGAACTCCACGGAGCGCGCGCGGGTGTTCTGGAGGAGCAGCGCCAACCCCACCCCCGCGCCGCCGAGGCCCGCGAGCAGCGCGCGCCGTCCGATGCGCGCGCGGTCGCCCTCGGCGTAGCCGGCGACCGCGGGCGCGGCGGGGCGCGCAGCGCCCACCGTGCGGAGCGCGCTCGCGAGGTGCCACAGCAGGTGGATGGTGACCAGGGGCGCGCCGATGATCGCGGCCCACAGGTGCACCTGCACGGGCTTCGCGCCGAACGGCGGGATGTTCGTCACCGTGTAGTAGTAGTGGAACAGCATGTAGAGGCCGCTGAAGTAGAGCACGAAGAAGTCCGCGGCCAGCAGCGGCGAGAGCACCCGCGGCACCCAGGCGGGCGGCCCCGCCGCCCGGTATCGAGGCACGCGCAGGTAGTACCCGGCGAAGCGGATGCTGGTGCTGCCGTACTTGCCGAGCAGGATCGGGATCGAGGCGAGCCCGGTGTAGAAGTGCGCGAAGCGCACCGCGGTGAACCAGGGCGGCGCGTTGAAGTTGAACGTGTAGAGGAAGAAGAACGCGCCGCTGGCGAACATCACCGCCAGCATCACCGCCAGCACCAGCCCCAGGTGGGCCGTGAGCCGCGTGCTGCTGTACGGCGGCACCTCGTGCGAGTACCCCGAGGGCGCGCCGTGCCCCGGCTCGACCGTCGCGGGGGTCATCCCTGCGGCCTCGCGGTGATGCCGGTCGCGGCGAGCGCAGCGCGGGTCGCCGGCGCGCGGTCGGTCCCTTCGACGCGCCGCGCGAGCGCGGCGAGCGAGGCCACGTCGTCCACGTCCTCCCACGACTCCAGTAGCACCACGCGCCGCCGCAGCCGCCGCGCGTTCTCCACCACGCGCGCGCACACCGTCTCCGTGCTCCACTCCACACCCTCGAACAGCGCCGCGTCCGTGCTCGTCACGCCGAGGAGCACGAAGCCCCCGTCGCGCGCCGGCGCGATCACCACGTCCGCCTCGTCCAGCGCCGCGAAGGCGGCGTCGATCACGCGGGACGGGAGGTCCGGGGTGTCGGAGCCGATCAGCACCGCCCGCGTCCCCTCCACCAGCGCCGCATCCAGCGCGCCGAGGATCCGCGCGCCCAGGTCGCCCTCGACCTGGGGCAGCACCTGCGCGCCGGGCAGTAGCGCGCGCGCGGCGTCCGCCTCGTGCGCCGGGGTGAAGGCCGCCACCGTGCGCCATTCGCCGGAGGTGGCCAGGCGCCCCGTGTCCTCCGCGAACGCGCGGGCGATGCGGTGCGTGTCGTCCACGCCGAGCGTCGCGGCGAGCCTCGACTTGCCGAACCCGGGCCGCGGCACACGCATCAGCACGGCGAGCACGTCCGTGCGCGGCGCGGCGAGCACCTGCAGCCCCGCGCGGAGCCGGTCGGGCGGCGTGAGCAGTCCGATGCGCACGGTCCCCGGGCGTCCGAACGCCTCGCCGCGCACGGCGAACATCCCGCGCGAGGCGAGCCGCGCGAAGTCCGCGCCGGTCAGCGGTCGTGGCGGCGTGGCGCAGAGCGTCAGCCCCAGTTCGGGCCGGTCGAACGTCCACCCGGCCCCGCGCAGCACCTCGTACACCGCGGGCGCGTTCGCGCGCGCGTCCGCCGTGTGCTGCTCCACGCGCGCATCGAAGGAGGCCATCGCCTCCAGCGCGGCGGCCTCGGACAGCGCGGACGGGCCGCCGGTGAGCAGTGACAGCCACCGCGCGGCGGCGGCGCGGACGGCCGCGTTGCGCGTCGCGATCCAGCCGATGCGCAGGCCGCCGAGCCCCAGCGGCTTCGTCAGGTCGCCCACGCTGACCGCGCAGGGGTCGAGGTCGGCGGCGGCCCGTGGCGGCTCGCCGCGGAGCGCGACCCAGCGGTACACCTCGTCCACGATCGCCACGGCGCCGGCGCGCCGCGCCGCGTCCAGCAGCGCCGGGACGTCGACGCGACGACCGTCGGGGACGGTGGGGTTGGTCGCGACCACCGCGTCCACGCCGTCCGCCGCGCCGGTCCACGGGACGAGCGAGGCGCCCGCGCAGCGAGCGACCTCCACGAAGCTCGCGTACGCACCCGTCCCGAGCGCGATGCGGCGGCGCGGTCCGCCGACGGCGGCGGCGAGCGCGGCGAGCGCCTCCGACCCGCCGCTGGTGATCAGGATGTCGTCCGGCCCCAGCGTTTCGTACCGCGCGGCGACGGCCTCGCGCAGCAGGCGCGACCCGCCCGGCATGGAGTAGCCGAGGTCCACGCCGGCGAGCGCCTCGGAGCCGAGGTCGAGCGGCAGCGGCGTCGGACTGGGCGCCGACAGGTCGAGCATCCCCGCACGAAAGTGCAACGAATACGCCTCGACGACGTCGGCCGGCGCGCCGGGGCGGTCGGTGCGCCGCCCGCTTCTGGGCAGGGTGAAATCGTCCATGCAGCGAGGCTACGTGGAATCCATTACCGAACTCTGACACCACCGCGCGAGGGCGCTGCACATGCTTGTCATCGGCCGGCGCGGACGATCGACCGAGCAGCCAGGCCACCGGAGGCACACTCATGCGCGTACTCGTGACCGGCGGAGCCGGGTTCATCGGCGGCCACCTCGTCGACCTGCTCGTGGACGAGGGGCACGAGGTGGTCGTCCTGGACAACCTGGACCCTCGCGCGCACGGCGGTGCGCCTCAGTACCTGAACCCGGCCGCGACATACGAGTGGGCGGACGTGACCGACCCGGCGGCGTGGCGGCGCGTGCTCCCGGGCGTGGAGGCGGTATCGCACCAGGCGGCGAAGGTGGGCCTCGGCGTGGACTTCGGGGACGTGCGTGACTACGTGCACGCGAACGACGCCGGCACTGCCGCCGGCCTCTGGGCGCTGCACCACGCCGGCTTCCGCGGGCGCATCGTCCTCGCGAGCAGCATGGTCGTGTACGGCGAGGGCGCGTACCGCTGCGCCGAGCACGGCCCCGCGCGCCCCGGCCCGCGCGAGGCGCGCGACCTGGAGGCGGGCCGCTTCGAGCCGCGCTGCCCGCGCTGCGGCGGGGACCTGGCGCCGGAGGCGGTGGACGAATCGACGCCCCTCGACCCGCGCAACGTGTACGCGGCGACGAAGGTGCACCAGGAGCACCTGCTCGCCGCGTTCGCCCGCGAGCACGAGGTGAGCGTGGCGGCGCTCCGGTACCACAACGTCTACGGCCCGCGCATGCCGCGCGACACGCCCTACGCCGGGGTCGCCAGCATCTTCCGCAGCGCGATCGAGTCCGGTCACGCGCCACAGGTGTTCGAGGACGGCGCGCAGATCCGCGACTTCGTGCACGTGCGCGACGTCGCCGCCGCGAACCTCGCCGCGCTCACCGCGCCGTTCGAGGGGTTCGTGGCCTGCAACGTGGCGAGCGGCGAGCCGCACACCATCGGCGAGATGGCGGAGGCGCTGGCCGACGCCTCCGGCGCCGCCGCCCCGCGCCCGGAGCGCACGGGGCGCTTCCGGCTGGGCGATGTGCGCCACGTCTTCGGCTCCCCCGACCGCGCTGCCGAGGTCCTGGGTTACCGCGCCGCGATTCCCTTCGCCGAGGGCATGCGCGAGTTCGCGCACGCGCCTCTCCGCGCGCCCCTCGCGCCCTCGCTCCGCGCGTGAGCCGCCCGACGCCCGCCGGCCCGGCCGCGCCGGCGGTTGACGCGACGTCCGGCGCTCCGCAGCATCGGAGCATGCTCGAACCCGCAACCGACCTCGAGGCACGCCTGCGCGCACTGATCCGCGACGTGCCGGACTTCCCGGCGCCCGGCATCCTGTTCCGTGACATCACGCCCCTGCTGTACGACGCCGACGCGCTCCGCGCTGCCAACGACGCGCTGGCGGACGCCGCCCGCGCGCACCGCATTGACGTGGTCGCGGGGATCGAGGCGCGCGGGTTCATCTTCGGCGTGCCGGTGGCGGAGCGCCTCGGCGTGCCGTTCGTGCCCGTGCGGAAGCCGGGCAAGCTCCCGGCGTCCTACGAATCGGTGGCGTACGCGCTGGAGTACGGCGAGGGCACGCTGCAGGTGCACCGCGACCCATCGATCGCCGGACGGCGCGTGCTGGTGGTGGACGATCTGCTCGCGACCGGCGGCACCGCCGAGGCGGCCGGCCGCCTCGTGCGCGCGCTCGGCGGCGAGGTGGGCGCGTACGCGTTCTGCATCGAACTGACCGACCTCGGCGGCGCGGCGCGACTGCCGGGTGCGCCGATCATCACCCTCGTGCGGTTCTAGCGCGCACCGGAGGCAGGAGAGCGGACGATGACGACCAGCGCGCGCGCCGAGATCGCGATCATCGGCGGCACCGGCCTCTACTCGCTCCCCGGGCTGACCGAGGTGGAGCGCATCACGGTGGACACGCCGTTCGGCCCGACCAGCGCCCCGATCATCCTCGGCGCGCTGGGGGGACGCCGCGTCGCGTTCCTCGCGCGGCACGGCGAAGGGCACACGCTGCTGCCCTCGGAGCTGCCGGTGCGCGCGAACATCTGGGCGCTCAAGTCGATCGGCGTGGAGCGCGTGCTGTCGATCTCCGCGGTCGGCTCGCTGCGCGTGGACTTCGAGCCGCTGCACGCCGTCATCCCCGACCAGTTGATCGACCGCACCCGCGGCCGCGCCGGGACGTTCTTCGGGGACGGGCTCGTCGCGCACGTCGGCCTCGCCGACCCGTTCTGCGCCGAGACGTCCGCCGTGCTGGGCACGGCGGCCGAGGCGAGCGACGTGCGCCTGCACCGCGGCGCAACGCAGGTGGTGATCGAGGGCCCGGCGTTCTCGACGCGCGCGGAGTCGCAGCTCTTCCGCTCGTGGGGCGCGGACATCATCGGCATGACCGCGCTGCCGGAGGCGCGCCTCGCGCGGGAGGCGGAGCTCTGCTACGCCGCCCTGTGCTTCGTCACCGACTACGACGTGTGGCACGAGGACGAGCCGGACGTGGACGCGGGCAGCGTGATCGAGCGCCTGCGCGCGAACGCCCAGGCCGCCGTCACCGCCATCGGCCACGCGATCGAGGCGCTCCCCGCGACGCGTGACTGCGCCTGCGCGCATGCGCTGGAGACCGCGCTGGTGACGCCACGCGAGATGGTGCCGGTGGAGACGCGGCGGCGCCTCGCCCCCCTGCTCGCCGCGCACTGGGGCGAGGCCTAGCCCGGCGCGACGCCTGTCGAGGCCGCGCGACGAGCGGATCGAGCGCCGCGTGCGGCCATCACCACACCCACGAGCATGCCGCCCGCGAGCAGCATGGCATCGACCACCTCGAGCCCGCCCGCCGTCAGCGGCATGAGCGCGAGCCGCGTGCCGGCAAGCGCCACGAGCAGCGCCCAGCCTGCCGTGGCCGCGTCCCAGCGATCGAGGACGCGCAGCGTCGCGGCGAGCAGCACCAGCACCACGATGCCCTCGATGAACGGCGTGGCGAGGCGCGACTCGGTGAGCCCGCCCATCGGGAACGCGAACGGCCCGGACGCCGGCGCGCCGTGACAGCCGCCGCGCAGCGGGCACGCGAAGTCCCACGCCGCGAGCGTGATGGCCAGGCCGACGACCGAGGCCGCCCACGCGGTAGCCACCTCGGCTTCTCGTCGCGCGCGCCACGCCATGACGCCGAGCGCGGCCAGCGCGCCGGGCACGGGCCAGAGGTCGTCCGTGAACCGCACGAGCACCATCGGGTCGAGCACCAGGCTCGGCGCGGCGACGGCGACCGCCGCGACCCGCGCGACGACGAGGAACGCGCCGCCGCCCCACCACCACTGCCCGTCCACCACGCTGGAGGGCACGCGCAGCGCGCGCGAGACGGGCCCGGTGGCGAGCATCAGCACCACCGCGACCACGCCGAAGGACACGGCCGCGCCACGGTCCGTGAGCCACTCGGGGAACATCAGCGGACCTCCGGCGCGGGCACCGGGTGCGCGGCGTCCTCGATCAGCACGCGCAGCTGCGCCTCCGTGATCGGCCCGAAGTGCCGCGCGCGGATGCGTCCCTCCGCGTCCACGACGAACGTCGTCGGCACGGCGCGGACGCCGAGGTCGCGCGCCAGTCCGCCGCCGTCCACGAGCGTCGGGAACGTCATGCCCACACGCTCGGCGAAGGCGCGCGCGGGCGCCTCCTGGTCCTGGTACAGCACGCCGAGGAAGCGCACGCCGTCCGCCTCCGTGTCCTGCGCCACCTCGCGCAGGACGGGCGCCTCCGACCGGCACGGCGGACACCACGAGGCCCACACGTTCACCACGGTCACGTGCCCGCGGAGCGCCGTGTCGTCGATGCGGGTGCCGTCCAGCGCAGGGAGCGCGAAGCGCGGGAACGCCTCCAGCCGAGGCGGCGTGGACTGCGCGGACGAGACCACGTCCGTCCATCCGAGGCCGACGCCGAGCACCGCCGCCGCGATCAGCAGCCACCGGGACAGCCGCGCCCGATACGCGCGCGTCGCCGCCTCGGCGGGCGCGGTCGGCTCCGGCGGCGCGATCACGCGTGCCCCGTCGACCGTGCGAGGAGCCCGCGCACGAGGCGGGCGAGCGCCCGCCGGTCGCCCATGACCGCCTCGGGCGTCGCCTCGACCGCGTGGTCGAGGTCCACGAGCACGGCGTGCCCGTCGCGCTCGATCACCACGTGCTGCAGCTTGAGGTCGCCGTGCGCGATGCCCCGCGCATGCAGGTGCGCGACGGCGCCGATCGCCTCACGCGCCCACCGCCGCGCCACCGCGCGCGCGGGCGCCTTCGTCGCGCCGTGCTGCGCGAGGTTCACGCCCTCCACCAGCCGCAGCACGAGGTAGGGAGCGCCGGACGCGTCCTCGCCCGCGTCGAGGCAGGTGACGACGCCGGGGTGCGAGCAGCGCGCGAGCAGCGCGGCCTCCCGGCGAAGCGCGGCGTGCGCCCGGGGGCCGTGCGCGCGCTTCACCGCGACCGTCCGCGCGAGACGCACGTCCCACGCGCGTCGCACCGTCGCCCCACCACCGATGGCGATCGTCGCGCCGAGCGCGTAGCGGCCGGCGAGCAGCGCCGAGGGCGCTTCGACCTCACGGGGGACAGCGGCGATCACTGGCCGAACCCCGGCCAGAACGAGAAGTCGATGCGGTTCCAGTCGGGGTGTCCCATCGCCGGGGAGTACGGGCCCAGGTCCTTGCCGTTCACCGCCAGTTGCAGCGTCTTGCCCTTGTCCGTCCACACGTCGATGCGCTGGGTGCCGTCCCACGCCTGACGCTGACCGGCGTTCAGGATGCCGTCGAACTGCACGACGCCGTCCACGGTGACGCGCACGCCGCTGTCCTCCGTCGCCGCGAGGCCCACGGTCACGTGGCCGGCGGCCGGCGCGACGGCGGGCGGACCGGAGGTCGCCCCCGTGGCGGCGGCCGTGGGCGTAGGCGGCGGGTTGGTCGAGGGCGATCGCAGCGCGAACACGAGCACGCCGGCGACCACGACCGCCAGCGCGCCGTACATCGGGATGAACACGCGCCACGGCAGCGCGCCGCGCCGCGGCCGCGCGGGCTCGAGGAGCGACGCCGTCGGCCCGTCAGGGTCCTCGGGCGCGTCGAGGTCATCACTCGGCTCCTCGGGGGGCGCCGCCGGCATCGCGGCGTGCCCGGCGGCGCGCTGCGGCGCCGACGGCAACGGCTCGGGCGCGCGGTCCGCGAGCGCGATCGCGGCGGGCGGGGTGAACACCGGCGTGGGTTCGTCATCGACGTAGGTCGCACCGCCCGCAGCGGCCGTCGCCGCGGCCGAGGCGGCCCGTGCCGCCTCGATGCCCCCGGCGTCGGCGTCCAGCGCGCGCGCCAGCGCCGCACCGCCCTGCGCGCGCTGCACGAGCAGGTCGATGAGGTCCTCCAGGGCGACAGGCGCATCCCCGCGCTGCGCGGGCAGGAAGAGCGCGATCGGGTCGACGAGCACCTCGCCGTCCACGACGAACACGTCGTGCGGCGCGATGCGCGCGAGCACCAGCGCGTCATCCTGTGCGCGCTCGACCGCGTCGAGGAGCAGAGCCGCCGCGCGGGCGTCCACCTCCACCGCTCCGCGCACGCGCGCGAGCGACGGGCCCGGCGACTCCATGAGCACGGCGACGCCCGCCTCGTCGGACGCGACGTCCAGCACGCGCAGGAAGGGGGTCGCCGCGAGTTGCCCGGCGGCGCGGGCGACCTCGAGCAGCGCGTCCTCCTCGGCGCCCGCGGCCTCGCTGACCCACGCGAGGACCGGGCGGTCGAGGTGTGTGTCCGTGGCGACGAGGCGGCGCAGTGCGCCGACGGCGCGGTCATCGCGCTCGACGCGGTAGCGTCCGCCGATCAGGTCACCCGCTGCGGTCACGCCGCTCCCCCTCGCCGCGCGTCCTCGACCCTGCGAGGCGCTATGCGACACTGCATGAAGGATCCACGAAGGATCATAGCCGCCCCGGGCGGTCGCTGATCCCGGGGAGGCGGACGGGCACCTGATGCTGCAGGACTACTGGCCGCTCGTGCTGCTCGGCCTGCGCATCGGCGTGGCGCTCGCGCTGTACCTGTTCCTGCTCACCGCCGTCCGCGCCCTGCGCGCCGAAGTGCGGGCCCGGACGATGCCGCTCGCGGGGCCCCTCGGCGGCTCCGCCCGGGCCCGCGGCACGCGCCCCGCCCCCCGCCCCGCCGTCGCCACCGCCACGCGCGCCCGCGTGCCCGCGCCGTCGCCCCGCGAGCCGCACGTCGAGGTGGTGCCGCGCCCGTCCGCCGACCGGCTGGAGGTCGTGGCGTACGACGGCGAGCCGTCGGAGGCGCCGGCGTTCACCGGCCGCACCTTCGTCCTCGACGGCCCCGCACTCATCGGCCGCGGCGCCGGGAACACGATCGTCCTGCCGGAGCGCCACGTCTCGGCGCGCCACGCGCGGCTCGTGCCGGAAGACGGCGCGTGGTGGGTGGAGGACCTGGGCTCGACCAACGGGACGTACGTCGGCCGTCATCGCGTCGCCGGGCGGGCGCGCCTGGAACCGGCGGACGAGGTGCGCTTCGGCCCCGTGGTCGCGCGCCTCGTGCGCAGCCGCGTCCGATGACCGCCGCGGGCGCCACGGGCGGTTCGCCGCGGGCGCGCCGGACGCCGCGCCGCCCGCTGGTGCACACCCTGCTGCTCTACCTGCTGCCGCCGCTCCTGCTGGTCGCGGCGCCGCTGTCCGTGGTGCTGACCACGCGGATGGCCCCGCCGGGCGACCTCGAGCGCGCGCTGGCGATCCTCGCGGTGCTGCCGCTGGTGACGCCGCTGCTGATGCGCGTGCTGGGGCGCGCGTGGGACCCGTTGCTGTTGTCGCCGGTCTGGATCCTCTGCGCGATGGGCCTCGCGGTGATCGCGCGCGTCCAGCCGCAGCTCGTGACCGTGCAGGCGCTGTGGATCACCCTCGGCTGGGCGCTGTTCATCGGCGTCGTGGGGTTCCCGCCGCTCCTCTCCTGGCTCCGACGCTTCCGGACGCTGTGGCTCGCCGTCGCGGTCGCCGCCGTGATCGCCACGCTGTTCCTGGCCACCGACGTCAACGGCAGCGGCACGCGCATCTGGCTGCGCGTCGGGCCGATCTCGATCCAGCCGGGCGAGGTGCTGCGGATCGCGCTGATCGTGTTCATCGCGACGTATCTCACGGAGCGCGGCCACCTCCTCACCGCCGCGAAGCGACACGCCGGGCGCTTCGAGGTGCCTCCGCGCGCCGTCTGGCTGCCGCTGCTGGCTGGCGTGGCCATCAGCCTCCTCGCCGTCGCCGCGCAGCGCGACCTGGGGCCGGCGCTGCTGTTCGTCGCGGCGTTCCTCGGCATGCTCTACATCGCCACGGGACGGCGCGACGCGATCGTCGCGGCGTTCCTGGGCTTCGTGCTGCTCGCGCCGCTCGCCTACTCGGTCTCCGCGCACGTCCACACACGCGTCGGGGCGTGGCTCGACCCGTGGGGCGACCCGCGAGGCATCGGCTACCAGTCGCTGCAGGCGATCGGCGGGCTGGTCTTCGGCGGCGTCGCCGGGACGGGGCCGGGATACGGCTTCCCCGGCGTGATCCCCGCGGCGCACACGGACTATCCCCTCGCCGTGATCGGCGAGGAGTGGGGGCTCCTCGGCACGCTCGCGGTCGTGCTGCTCTACGGGCTGCTGGTGGCGCGCGGCCTCACGCGCGCACAGTTCTCCGACTCCCGCTTCGAGCAGCTCCTGGGCGCCGGGCTGGCCCTGAGCGTCGGGGTGCAGATCATCGTCGTGTCGGCGGGCGTGCTGCGGATGCTCCCGCTCACCGGCGTCACCAGCCCGTTCGTCTCCTACGGCGGCAGCTCGATGCTGACGACGTGGGTGATCCTCGCGCTGATCGCGCGCACCGGCGAGGCGCCCTCGCCGTACTTCACGCCGGACGCGGGACTGGTGGTGCGGCGCACGCAGCACATGGCGTACGCGCTGCTTGCCGGGTTCGTCACCGTCGCCCTCGGGCTCGGCTACTGGCAGGTGGTGCGCACCGACCTGGCCAACGACCCGCGCGTCGGGGGCGAGCGGCTGAACCTGGAGGCCGCGCGCGTGGAGCGCGGACGGCTGCTCGACCGCAACGGGACGGTGCTCGCGGACACCGTGCTGGGCCCGGCCGGCCCGGAGCGCCGCTACACCAGCCCGAGCGCCGTCCACGCCCTCGGCTTCAACTCGCCGCGCTTCGGCACCGCCGGCGCCGAGGAGGCCGTGGCCGACCGGCTGATGGGGCGCACCGACCCCACACCGTCCGACACGCTGCGCGACCTGCTGCACGAGCCGCGCGCCGGCTCCGACGTGCGCCTCACGCTGGACGACCGGCTGCAGCGCGCGGCGGCGCAGGCGATGGGCGGCGCGACCGGCGCCGTCGTCGCCCTCGATCCGCGCACGGGCGACGTGCTCGCCATGGTCTCCTCGCCCGGGTTCAACCCGAACTTCGGCGAGGAGGAGTGGAACCGCCTGCGCACCGACGAGCGCAGCCCCCTGCTCAACCGCGTGACGCAGGGCCTGTACACCCCCGGCTCCACGTTCAAGACGATCACGCTCGTCGCCGCGGTGGAGGCGGGGCTGGTGAAGCCGCAGGACGCCGCCTCCTGCCCGGAGCAGGTGATCATCGACGGCACGCGCGTGACCAGCCGCAACGAGCCGCCGGGCAAGCAGACGAAGACCGTCGCGGACGCCTTCGCGTACTCGTGCAACACCTTCTTCGCGCAGCTCGGCGTGCAGGTGGGCGAGGCGCGCCTCCGCGCCACCGCGCAGGCGCTCGGGCTGCTCGAGGCGCCCCCGTTCACGCTGCCCACCACGAAGGGTCAGCTGGCGACGGACGCGAGCTTCCTCGCGGCCAAGGGCGGCCTCGCCGCCACCGCGTACGGGCAGGGGCAGCTGCAGATGAGCCCGCTCGCGCTCGCCCTCGCGACCGCGGGCATCGCGAACGGCGGCGTGGTGCCGAAGCCACGGCTGCTGATGGACGAGCCGGTCGAGGCGTGGCACACGGCGATGTCGCCGGAGACGGCGCGACTGGTGACGGAGATGATGGTGCACGGCACGGAGGTCGGCTGGGCGGCCACCGCGGCCGTGCCCGGCGTGTCCGTCGCCGGCAAGACCGGCTCCGCGGAGGTCGCGCCCGGCGAGTCCTCGGACGCGCTGTTCATCGCGTTTGCCCCGGCGGAGGCGCCAACGATCGCGGTGGTCGTGGTGAAGGAGCGCGGCGGCGCAGGCTCCACGCAGGCCGGCCCCGTCGCCCGCGCGATCATCGACGCGTGGGTGAAGCTGACCCCGAGCCGCTAGGACGCGCTCTCGCCGGCTGCCGCTAGCCGATGTGGACGCCGACGGCGACGCCGCGGTGGTCCGAACCCGTCAGGTCGAACACGCGCTCCTCGCACACGCCGACGTCCCGCACGAGCACGTGGTCGATCCGCAGGCCGAGGTTGCGGCGCGGGAAGTGCGTCGGCTCGTTGTCCGAGGCGACGCGCAGTCCGTTGCTCCAGACGAAGCGCGCGAAGAGCGGTGAGAACACCGTCGCGTTGAAGTCACCGAGCGCGATCACGGGCCCCTCCGCGGCCTGCGCCTCCTCTGCCAGCCGCGCGTACTGCTGCTGGTGGAGGCGGTAGGTCGAGGCGCTGAGCGGCGGCTGCGCGTGCACGGCGAGCACGGTCACGGTCTGCCCGCCCACGCGCACTTCCGCCGCCAGCGGCTCGCGGCCCGGCGCGTCCACCTCCAGCGTCAACCGGCGCGCGTCCTCCAGCGGCAGCCGCGAGGCGAGCGTCATCCACCGCGTCGCCGTGGAGATGCGGTACGGGTAGGCCAGCGCCAGTTCGGGCGAGAAGTCCTCGAGGTCGTGTCGGAGCTCCTCGAACACCACGACGTCCGGCGCCTGGTCGAGGATGTCGCGCGCCAGCTCCGGCAGCCGGTCGTTGCTCATCAGCACGTTGGCCGTGGCCACACGGAGCGTCGGCGCCTCGCACGCCTGTCCGTCCGCAGACAGCGTCCGCGCGCCGCCCATCACCAGCAGCACGGCGGCGAAGGGGGCCGCGGACAGCAGCGTGACGCGATGCCGCCGGAACGGCAGCGCGAGCATCAGCGGGAGCAGCATCACGAGCCAGAACTGCGGGAGGAAGTTCAGCAGGCCGTTCACGAACCACATGCAATGAGGTTGCCACAACCGCGCAGCCCGCGGAGTCCCGCTCATCCGGGCGACGCTGCAACGATCGCGTTCCTCCGTAAATCTGCACGCGAGAGGCGATGCATTGCGAACGGAACCGGCTGTGCGGACGCACCTGCCGCTCGCCCTCTCGACCGCCGGGCGGCTTCGGCCATTCGTCCGTCTCCTCCTCGTCGCGCTGATCGTGGTCGCGGCGGACGCGGCCACCGGCTGGATGTCGGGGCACGGCGTCGTCGTGTCGGCGTGGGTCGTGACGGTCGCACGCGTCCTGAGCGCCGCGGTGATCCTCCGCTACCCGCTGGCGGGCTTCGTGTTCGCGCTCGAGGTGGACAAGTGGGACTGGTTCTGGCTGGGCATGCCGGACCTGAGCAGCGAGGACCACGCCTGGTACCAGCAGTGGGACAAGATCATGGACCTCGTCTCGCTCGCCGCGGCGGCGTTCGTCGCATGGCGCTGGGTCGACCCGATCGCGCGCGGCCTCGCGCTCGGCATGTTCGCGTACCGCGTCGTCGGGGTGGCGCTCTTCTCGGTGACGCACGAGCGCTGGCTGCTGATCGCCTTCCCGAACGTGTTCGAGACGATGTTCCTCCTGTACCTCATCTTCCGCGTCCTCAGCGGGCGCACGGAGATGCTGCACAACCGCGCCACCGCGGGCCTCGTCGCCGTGGCGCTGCTCATCCCGAAGGTGGGCGCAGAGGTGTTCCTGCACGCGCTGGAGTCACGCCCGTGGCGCATGTGGGAGCTACTGCCGTGGCCGGGACTGGACGCGTGGCTGTGGGGCATCGCGCTGTACGCGCTGCCGTTCGCGGTGCTGGTGCTGCTGGTGACGCTGAGCGAGGGCCGCGCCACGCGGCGCGACCCGGAGACCCACCTGGAGGCGCCCGGACCGCCGGGCGCCTGACCGCGCTACTTCAGCGACGGCCCGTAGTTGCCCAGCTCGGGGCGCAGCCGCGTCGTCTCGCTCGGCCCCTCGCCAATGATCTGGACGACGCACTCCTCGTCCTTCGCGCCGTCGAAGTGATGCGCGCCGGCGGGGTGCTTCATGTAGTCGCCCGGCTTCATGGGCACCGTCTGGTCGGGGTCGAACTCGTCGCCGGTGCCGGTCCACCACGTCCCGGAGATCACAGTCGCGTGCCGGTCCTCGCGGTGGAAGTGGTTGAGGCTCATGGTGCCGCGCGGGAACTTCACGCGGATCACGTACAGCCCGGGCTTCGAGGGGTCGCCCGAGATGACGGCGCGCTGCATGCCGCTGCCGTCCGCGTCCGCGACCCACTCCACCTCGTCCACGTGCGTGCGGATGAAGCCCTGCGCGTCCGGCGCGCCCGCGTGCGCGACCGTCGCGCCGAGGATGCCGCGCCGCAGCCCGGCGACGATCGATCGGATGTCCATGTGTGCTCCCCTCCTGCATGGTGCGTACCCGGCCGAGGATACGCGAACCGCCATCGCGCGCGCCGCTACGGCGCGCAGATCGCGTCCACCTCCGCCATCTC
>JBFWQJ010000010.1:0-24513 GCA_050249515.1 Dehalococcoidia bacterium
CGGGGCCGCGGGCGGGCGTGCCATGACCGGGACCTCCTCGGAGCGCGCCGGCCGAATCTAGCACGCGATCCCGTTGCGCCCACTGCACACCGAGAGGCGTACTATCTGGCCTCGACGCCGGACGAGGCGACACGAGCCATGGAGAGGTGGGGAACGATGAAGGCGACGCGCCTTTATGAGCAGGGTGCTCCCGAGAACCTGAAGATCGAAGACGTCCCGATGCCCGAGCCCGGTCCCAACCAGGTGCTCGTGAAGGTCGCCGCCGTCGGCATCTGCGGCCACGACCAGTCGGACCGCAATGGCCTGACCCGCCCGCACATGGGCCTGCCGGTGACCATCGGCCACGAGGTCGCGGGGACCGTGGAGGCCGTGGGCGCGCAGGTGACCGGCTTCGCGGTCGGCGACCGCGTCGCCACCAAGCAGCAGACGCACTGCGGCGAGTGCACCAACTGCCGCATCGGCCGCGAGATCCAGTGCGAGCGCGGCCGGCTGTTCAACTACGGCGGCTGGGCGGAGTACGTGGCCCTGCCCGCGCCGGGCCTGCTGAAGGTGCCGGACAACATCGACCTCCAGCACGCCTCGGTCGTGGCGTGCGCCGTGGGCACCACGCTCAACGCGCTGCGCAACGTGGGCCAGGTGCAGCCGGGCGAGCAGGTGCTGATCACCGGCGCCGGCGGCGGCCTGGGCCTGCACGGTATGCAGGTGGCGAAGGCGCTGGGCGGCCGCGCGGTCGCCGTCACCTCGTCCCCCTCGAAGGTGGACCGGCTGCGCGAGCTGGGCGCCGACGACGTGGTGGTCGCGGAGGGCCGCGACTACTGGGAGGCGATCGTGAAGGCGACGGACGGCGGTCCGCAGGTCGTCCTCGACAACGTCGGCCACCCGGACCTGTTCAGCCCGATCTTCCGCTCGCTCGCACGGAAGGCGCGCTATGTCTTCACCGGCCAGGTGTACCGGCAGAAGATCGACCTGTACCCGGCGTTCCTGTTCGGCAAGGAGACGCAGATCCGCGGCGCCGGCCCCGGCGGTATGGCCGACTTCGCCGACTCGCTCCAGCTCGTCTCGCAGGGCAAGGTGACCCCGGTCATCGACCCGATGGCGCTGGACGACGCGGTCGAGGCGAACCGCCGGCTGGACGCGAGCGACTTCCTCGGCCGCGGGGTGCTGATCCCGTAATGGCGAACGAGGACATCACGCGCGACGTGCGCGGTGCCGTCCAGCGCTGGCTGGATGGCACCGTCGCGGCGGACGCGGACGCGCTGGAGCAACTGGTCACCGCGGACTACACGTTCACGCACGCCAGCAACGGCACCGTGGACACCCGCGAGGAGTGGCTGGACTCCTTCCGCAGCGGACGACGCCGCTACCACCAGTGGGTGATCACGGATGAGTCCTACCGCGTCTACCCCGGCGTGGTCACGCTGCAGGGCACGGGCCACCAGGAGATGGGCGACCCGGTCCGCAACCTGGAGACGCACTTCCTGTGCGTCTGGGTGAACGACGGCGGCGCGTGGAAGTGCGCCACCTGGCAGGCCACGCAGTACCCGCTCGGCTAGCGGGCGCGTCCTTCCGGCACGCACGCGCAGCGCCGCCCCCCGGGCGGCGCTGCTGCGTCCGAGCCTCGCTAGACGTACACGAGGTCGAGCGTCGCGCTCCTCGGCACCTCGTTCTGGACGGGCAGGGTCGGCGCGCCCGGCGGCGGCGTGGCGGGGATCGTGGCGTCGTCCGGGCCGGCCGAGTTGCTCGGCCAGACGCGGTCCGTCGCCAGCATCCAGACGAAGACCGCGAGCAGCACCGCGACGAGCGCGAGCGGGATGAGGGCGACCGACCGCCCTCCTGAGCGTTGGCTGGTCATGTCCGCCTCCGTTCGGGCTGCCGGTCGATCGTCGCGCCGTGCGCCTCGCAGTCGGGTCAGCGCGCGCCGCGGCCCCGGTGCGGATCGCGTGTCGGACTGTGCGAGGCGGGCGCGACGCCCGGCGCGGGGCACGCGAGCGGCGTGCTATCGTCCCGCGGCTGAAAGGGCGTGAACGCAATGGCGACGATCCAGACCATCACCGGGCCGAAGGACACCTCCGAGCTCGGCCCCACCCTGACCCACGAGCACCTGTCGAGCGGCATGGGCGGCATGGACCGCACGGGCATGTACGACCTGGACGCCGCCGTCCGCCGCAGCCTCGAATGCCTCCGGCAGGCACACGAGGCGGGCATCCGCACGGTGATCGACTGCACCCCGGTGGATCTGGGCCGCGACGCGGAGCTCTTCGCGCGCGTCGCCCGCGAGACGGACGTCACCGTCGTCTGCGCGACCGGGCTCTACCGCTGGGTACCGCTGTCCTACAACGCGTGGGATGCGGACGGGGCGGCCTCGTACTTCCTGCGCGAGATCACCGACGGCATCGAGGGCGGCACGATCAAGCCGGGCATCATCAAGCTCGCATGGGACGTGGAGTACCAGCTGGAGCCGCTGCGCATCCAGATGGAGAAGATGGCGCGCGGCGCGGCGCGTGCGGCGAAGGCCGCGGGCGTCCCGATCACCTGCCACACCCGGCCCGCGGACAACCACGGCGACCGGCTGCTCGACATCTTCGAGGAGGAGGGGCTGGACCTCCGCGCGGTGACGATCGGGCACACGAACGACAGCACGGACATGGACTACGTCCTGCGGCTGGCGAAGCGCGGCGCCACGGTCGGCCTCGACCGCTTCTCCCCGCGCATCGACGACGCGGAGAAGGAGCGGCGCTGCCGCGTGGCGCTGGCGATGGTGGAGGCGGGCTTCGCAGAGCAGGTCTGTCTCAGCCACGACGCCGCCGCGTACAGCCTGAACGGCGGCCCCGCCGGCGGCGGTCCCCGCACCGAGAACCCCGGCGCGTTCCGCGTCGTCCCCGAGGTGGAGGTCCCGTGGCTCCAGCAGCACGGCGTGACCGATGACCAGGTCGACGCGATGCTCGTGCGCTCCGTGCGCGCGACCTTCGAGGCGGCCGCGGCGATGAAGGCCTAGCGCCGACGAATCGTCACGCAGCGCGATCGAAGACGGCGGGGCCTCGCGGCCTCGCCGTCTCGTTGTCGTGCGCGAGGGAAGCGACGTGCTACGCGGGCCGCTCGATCAGCTCGATGCGCACCTGGTCGGGCGCCTCAATGAAACAGACGCGCGAGGCGGAGCCCATGTACGGGGCGACGAGCAGCTTCGCGCCGAGCGCCTCCAGCCGCGCGATGTCGGCCTCCAGGTTGTCGGAGTCGAAGCCGAAGTGCTCCAGTCCCTCGTGCACGCTCGACGTGCCGCGGTCGAGCACCTTGCCCTCCGGCGCGCCTGAGATGTTCACGCGAACGCCGTTCTCCGACTGGCAGACCACGAACCGGACGCCGCCGTCGCGCAGCTGGTCGCTGACGATCGTGAAGTTGAACGCCTTCACCCACCACGCGGCGGAGGCCTGCGGGTCGTCCGCCTTCAGGTGGATGTGGTTGATCGCGTACATCGGCGTCCTCCTCCGTCGTCCTGTGTGGCCCGTCGTCAGTCCGCGCGCGGGCGCGGGACCACCTCGCACGTCACGCGCAGCTTCGCGTTCAGCGTCCCGTCCGAGGCGTCGCGGAGTTCCACGTCGCCCACCGCGAGGCGTCCGCCCTTGCGGAGCATGCGCGCCTCCACCAGCGTGACGTCGCCGCGCGCGCCCGAGAGGTACGCCACGGTGAGCTCGCGCGTCCGCCCCGCCCGCTCGCCGTCCGCGAGCATACTCGCCAGGCACACGTGCATGGCCGCCTCACCCAGCGTGGCGACGATGCCGCCGTTCAGCCCATCGCGCGCGCCGCGCAGCCGCACCGCATCGCGCCGCACGCCCAGCCGCGCGTACCCCTCGCCCGCCGCTTCAACGCGCAGGTCCAGCTCGCGGAAGAACGGCGTCGCCTCCCATTCCGCCGGCGTGCGCATCACGCGTCACCTCGCGGCTCGCGCGGGCGCAGCGAGTACGTCGAGAGGCCGGTCAGCACCAGCGTGCCGCGCTCGTCGCGCCCGTCCACCGCGACGACGGCGTCGTGCGAGCCCCACGAGGCGATCCGTCCCTCCACCGTGAGCAGGCCGGACAGCGGGCGCAGGAAGTTCAGGTGGATGCTCGCCGTCCCGTTCTGCTGCTGCGTGCGCTCATCCAGGTGGCCCATCACCGCGGAGAGCACGGCGATGTCCGCCGCGTGCGTGACGGCGGCAGAGGCGAACAACGGGTCGTGGTCGCGATCGTCGCCGAAGCGGAGGTCCACCGCGAACGAGGCGAACCCGTCCTCGATGCGCTCGGCGGTGATGCCGAGCCGTTCGCGCTCCGGCGTCTGCCAGCGCGCACGCCAGGTCTCGAGTTCAGGGACCGACATCGTGCCTCCTCGGCCGGCGCGCTGCGGCGCGGGGCAGCCGCCATGGTGCCCGCGCGCGGCGAGGCGGGCAACCGCGCCGCCGAGGCTACAGGTCGAGCCCGAACTCCCGGCGCAGCGCGCGCCGTCCCGCCACGGTGACGCGGAGCGTGCGCCCCTCGGGCCGCCGCGCGACCCACTGCGCCTCGAGGCAGCGGTCGAGGAACGCCGCGCCGAGCGCCCCGGCGAGGTGGAACCGCCGCTCCGTCCAGTCCACGCACGTCGGGGAGAACCGCCGCTTGCGGGCGCGCGCGGAGGCCACGTCCACACCCAACGCCTCCAGGCGCGCCTCGCCGGCCGTTGTGAGCGCGAGCGCCCGGTCTCCCGGGACGAGCACCCCCTGCGCGATCAGCGCATCGCAGACGGCGACGCCGAGGACGCCCGCCAGGTGGTCATAGCAGGAGCGCGCGAGACGCATCTCCTCCGAGACGCCCCGGGGCAGGCGGGTCGCCACGGGTGCGGGGGCCGGGGCTGCGGCGGCCAGTGCCTCGATCGCGTGGGCCACCCCGGGATGCGCGAGCCGGAAGTAGCGGTGCCGCCCCGTGGACACCACGGCGAGCAGGCCGCCCTCCACGAGCCGCGCGAGGTGCTCGCTCGCCGTGGAGGCGGTCACCCCCGCGATGCGCGCGAGCTGCCCGGCGGGCAGCGCGGCCCCGCCGACGAGCGCGGCGAGGATCGCGGCGCGCGTGGGGTGCGCCATGAGCGAGGCCACTCCGGAGATCCCGGCGGCCTCCTCGGAGACGGCGGCGTCGGTCGCGTCCATGCGCGCAGCGTACCGCCGGGCGCCCCGCCATGCTTCGGCCCGCGCCGAAGCATCCGGCCGGCGCGCGCGCTACGGTGCGGGCGGAGCCGAGGAGGACCTGACCGATGCCCGTGCGCGCGATCCTGGGCGGCCGTGTGTTCCGCGGCTGGTACATCACCGCCTTCGGCGCCGTCGCGCTGATGCTCGCCGGCCCCTACGTCTTCGGCATCTTCCTCCGTCCGATGACGGAGGAACTGGAATGGAGCCGCGGCGACTTCGCGCTGGCGAACACGGTCAGCGTGTTCATGGCCGGCGTCGTCGGCTTCTTCGTCGGCCCGATCGTAGACGGACGCCGCGGGCGCTGGATGATCGCCGCTGGTGCGGTGATCGCCGGGCTCAGCCTGGCGGCGCTCGCGTTCGTGGACGAGATGTGGCAGTTCTGGGTGCTGCGGGGCGTCATCTTCGTCATCGGCAGCGCAGGGGTGAGCCCGCTCGTCGTGAACTCGACGATCTCGAAGTGGTTCGTGCGCCGGCGCGGCACGGCGATCTCCATCGCCTCCATGGGGCTCTCCAGCGGCGCGATCGTCGTCGCCCCCGTGATCGCGTGGGTCGTCGAGGTCTGGGGGTGGCGTACCGGCTGGGTGGTGCAGGGGGCGCTGATCATCCTCGTGCTCGCCGTGCCCGCGGTGCTGATCATCCGCCGCCAGCCCGAAGACCTCGGCCTGAACCCGGACGGCGACACCGATGCCGAGCTCGCCGCCCAGGCCGCCCAGCCGACCCGCCCCAACCGGCGCATCGCCGCGAACGAGGTCTCCTGGACCCGCGCCGAGGCGATGCGCACGCGCCAGCTGTGGACGTTGATCATCGTCTTCGGGCTCAGCGGGATCTCCTCGAACGCGGTGTTCCTGCACCTCATCCCGTTCCTGCAGGACGTCGGCTTCTCCGCGGCGATGGCGGTGGGGATCGTGGGCTTCCAGAACACGATCGCGCTCATCTCGAAGCCCGGCTGGGGCATGCTGATGGACCGCTACGACCCGCGGCACATGATCGCGCTCGGGTGGGCCTCGAAGTTGCTGCCGCTGTGCCTGTGGCCGCTCGTGGGGAGCGACTACGGACTGTGGGCGATGCTGCCGCTGAACGTGCTCTACGGCATCGGCGCGGGCGCGCAGCAGTCGGGGCAGGAGGTGATCTGGGCGTACTGCTTCGGCCGACGGCACATCGGCGCGGTCCGGTCCGTCGCGCTCCCGGTCACGACGATCCTCTTTGCAGGTGGCGTGTGGTTCGCCGGCGCGGCGTGGGACGCCACCGGCTCCTACGCGCTCCCGTTCATCCTCTTCGCCGTCTTCTGCGCGATCGCGATGGCCGGGATCATGGTGATCCGCCCGCCGGTGCGCCCGCCGGCCCCCGTCGACCGCGCGCCGGCGGCAACATCATCGTGATAGGGGCCACGCAGACGAGGTGTTAGGTTCGGCGGCAACTGACGACCGTCGAGGAGCCCTCGGTGTCGCTCGCCCGCCTCTCCCGCCCTCCCCTCTTCCACGGCTGGTACATCGTCGCGTTCGCGTTCGTCGCGCAGACGGTCGCCGGGCCGTACGTCTTCAGCATGTTCTTCCGCCCGATGACGGAGGAGCTGGGCTGGAGCCGCGGGGAGTTCTCGCTCGCCAACACCTTCAGCGTCGTGGTGAGCGGGGGCATGGGCTTCTTCGTCGGGCCGATGGTGGACGGGCGGCACGGGCGCTGGCTGGTGATGGCCGGCGCGATCGTCGCAGGCGTGAGCCTGGCGAGCCTGGCGCTGATCGACGACCTGTGGCAGTTCTGGGCGATCCGCGGCGTGGTGTACGTCTTCGGCACGGCCGGCATCAGCCCGCTCGTCCTGAACGCGACGCTATCGAAGTGGTTCGTGCGGCAGCGCGGGCGCGCGATCAGCATCGCCTCCATGGGGCTCTCCGCCGGCGCGGTGGTGCTGGCGCCCGCGGTCGCCTGGGTGATCGAGATGTACGGCTGGCGCACGGCGTGGGCCGTGCAGGGCGGCATCCTCCTGGTCGCGCTGGTCGTCCCGGCGCTGCTGATCATCCGTCGCCAGCCGGAGGACATCGGCCTGCTGCCGGACGGCGACACCGAGGCGTCCGCGCGCGCGCACGCTACGACGCCGGCCGCGGGGACCGTGCGACGTCCGCGCCTCGCCTCCACCGAGCACCAGTGGACCCGCGCCGAGGCGATCCGGACCAAGGAGCTGTGGATGCTGATCGCCATCTTCGGCATCGGCATGCTGCCGTCCGGGGCGATGGTGCTGCACCTGGTCCCGTTCCTGCAGGACGTCGGCTTCTCGATCGGCCTCGCGGTGTTCATCTACAGCTTCGAGAACATGTGGGCGTTCGCCTCCAAGCCGGTCTGGGGCTACTACCTGGACAAGTTCGACCCGAGGCACCTCGTGGCGCTCGGCTGGGGGATGAAGGTGGTGCCGCTGTTCGTTCTGCCGCTGCTGGGCAGCGAGTACGGGCTGTGGATCGTGCTCGCGATGGTCGCGCTGTACGGCGCGGGGGTAGGCAGCGGGCAGACGGGGCAGGAGGTGATCTGGGCGCACTACTTCGGCCGGCGTCACATCGGAGCGGTCCGCGGCGTGGCGATGCCGTTCACGATCATCTTCAGCGCCGGCGGGACGTGGTTCGCCGGCGCCGCATGGGACGTGACCGGCTCCTACACGTTCTCGTTCATGCTGTTCGCCGCGCTCTCGCTGATCTCCATGGTCGGCATCGTCATGATCCGCCCCCCGGCGCGCGAAACCTCGACGCCCACGCCCGCCGCCGCCCCAGGCGTCTAGTCCGCGACCGTCACGCCGAGGCCGCGCGCCAGCGCCTCGCGCTGATCGGCCGTCCAGCGGCGCGAGACGGCCGCGTTCGGGATGTACGTGGGCGAGGCGTGGAAGACGCCGGGGTACACGCGCAGCTCCGCGCGCACGCCGGCGTCCACCAGCCGCCGCGCGTACTCGACGTCCTCGTCCATGAACAGGTCCAGCGTGCCCACGGTGATGTACGCCGGCGGCAGCCCGGCGAGGTCGGTCGCGCGCGCCGGCGCCGCGTACGGCGAGACGTCCTCGGTTCCCGCGCGCCCGGCGAGGTACGCGTGCCACCCGGCGAGGTTCGACGTCCGGTTCCACACGCGCGGGTCCGTGATGCGGTGGCTGCTGGCGGTGACGTTGCGGTCGTCCAGCATCGGGTAGATCAGGTGCTGGTAGCAGACGGGGACCTCGCCACGGTCACGCGCGAGGAGCGCGAGCCCGGCGGCCAGCCCCGCGCCCGCGCTGCTCCCGCCGATCGCGATGCGCGCCGCGTCCACGCCCAGCGCGTCCGCGGACTGCGCGAGCCAGCGCAGCGAGGCGTAGCAGTCCTCCAGCGGCGCGGGGAACGGGTGCTCCGGCGCGACGCGATAGTCCGTCGACACCACGACCACGCCGAGGCGGTGGGCGACGTCCGTGCAGTACGCGTCGCTCTGGTCGATGTCCCCCATCACCATGCCGCCGCCGTGGATCCACAGCAGCGCCGCAGCCCCCGTCGCCGGGGTGCGCGCGCCCCGGTAGACCCGTACCGGCACCGGCGGTGCCCCCTCCGGCCCCGGTACCGCGCGATCCTCGGCGGTCACGCCCGCGGTCCGGACGGCGCGGCCGACGGCCGCCTGCCGCGCCGCCGAGCGTGCGCGGAGCACCTGCACCGCGCCCGCCAGGTCGGCGGGGTCGAGCAGGGCCGGCGTGGTCGCCCGGTACGCCTCCAGGTGGTCGGCGTCCAGGTACGGTTCGATGGTCGCGGGGGGCGTGGGTGCGGTCATGGGACGGGCCTCCTCCGGTACGGACGCGCGGAGCATAACGCGCGCGTTGCAGCCCCCGCGCCTGCCGTGCGTCACCTTGTAGGCGCGGCTAGGATGAGCCCCGAGACGTCCTCGGCGCCGCCGGGGTCCGCGCGAAGGAGGCGGCGATGGCCGAACTCGAGATCATCGACATCCACACCCACACGTTCGCCAGCGCCGACCGCGGCATCGGCTGGCAGAAATCCGCGGGCCACGCGAACCCGGTGCGCAACGGGACGATCGAGGAACTCGTCGGCATCATGGCCGGCGCGAACATCACGCACGCCGTGCAGCTCATGTACACGCCGACGCGCTTCATGTACGAGGCGCGCATCAAGTCGCAGGAGCTGCCGTCCGACCCCGCCGAGCGCGAGAGCGTGCAGCGCGAAGTCCAGACGATGATGGCCCAGCGCATGATCGCCAACAACGAGTGGGCCCTGGGCGTCAGCGCGGAGCACCCCAACCTGTTCACGTTCGCCGGGCTGGACCCCGTCTACATGGACGAGGCGACCCTGGTCGGCGAGATCGAGGACAAGGTGGCCCGGGGCGCGCGCGGCGTGAAGATCGTCCCGCTGGCGCTGGCCGCCTACGTGGACGACCCGCGCATGATGCCCATGTACGAGACGATCGCGCGCCTCGGCGTCCCGATCGTGTCGCAGGCTGGCGCGGGCGGCGAGGTGGGTGACCGCGGCGACCACTACGGCCGTCCGAAGTACTTCGAGACGGCGCTCCAGCGCTACCCCGACCTCGTCATCAACATCGCCCACCTCGGGCACGGGTACGAGGACGACGTGATCGACCTGTGCCGGCGCTTCCCCGGCTTCCACGCCGACCTGTCGAGCCGCCTGCACGAGCTGGACGACCCGAACGAGCACCTGACCGACGAGTCGCTGGTGGACTTCATCCGCCAGTGCGGCGCGGAGCACATCCTGTTCGGCACGAACTACCCGCTGAACAGCCCGCAGCAGTACGCCGACGTCATGCGACGCCTCCCGCTCACCGACCGCGAGAAGGAGCTGGTGGCGCACGGCAACGCGAAGCGGCTGCTGAAGCTCGCGTAGCCCTCGAGGATCAGGAGACAGCGATGGTGCAGGCAGACGACCGGGCGCTCGCGTTCCGGAACCAGGTGGCGGTGGTGGGCGTCGGCACGACCAACCACTACGGCACGTACGCCGACATGGGCGCGGTGGGCATGGCGCAGGAGGCGTTCCGCAACGCGCTGGACGACTGCGGCCTCACCGCGGACGACATCGACGGCCTGATCGTGGGGAGCGGCACGGGCGAGCCCACGCCGTACGACGACATGGCGCGGTACCTGGGGGTGCACCCGCGGGTGGCGTACCCGTACAGCAACGGCGGCCGGCTCTTCGGGCCGAGCGTGATGCTCATGGCGTCGCTCGTCGCGGCGGGGCAGTGCGACAACGTGGCGTTCGTCTACACGAACAACGCGCGCACCTCGCGCGTGAAGTTCGGCGGGCAGGACGAGGGCGCGAGCGCGATCCACCCGGCGTACGGGTTCACCTCGCCGGGCGCGAACGCGGCGATCGAGTTCCGCCGGTACCTGCACGAGTTCAACCAGGACCGCGAGAAGCTGGCGGCGGTGGCGATCGCGCAGCGCAAGGCCGCCGCGCTCAACCCGATGGCGATCTTCAAGGACCGCCCGCTGACCTTCGAGGACTACGTGGCGGCGCGCTACATCGCGGAGCCGCTGCGCCTCAACGACTACTGCATCATCAACGACGGCGCGATCGTCTTCATCCTCTCTCGCGCGGACCGGGCGAAGGACCTGAAGAAGCCGCCGGTCTACATCCGCGCCGCCAGCCAGCAGGGCGGCTGGAGCATCTACCACTGGCAGGACGGCTTCGAGTACGAGCCGTACTCGCGCGTGGCGTCGAGGGTCTACGGAGCGGCCGGCATCGGCCCGAAGGACATCGACGCGCTGTTCTGGTACGACGCGTTCGCGCCCTTCCTCCTGTACTACCTGGAGGGCTTTGGCTTCTGCGGCCGCGGCGAGGCGCTGGACTTCATCCAGGACGGCCGCATCGAGATCGGCGGTGAGCTGCCGGTGAACACCTCGGGCGGTCACCTCTCGGAGACGTACCTGCAGGGCCGCGCGATCATGGTCGAGGCCGTGCGGCAGATCCGAGGCGAGTGCGGGCCGCGGCAGGTGCCGGACGCGCAGTTCGTGCAGTTCATCGGCACCGCCCCCAACGCCTCGTCGTTCATCCTCAGCAAGGAGTAGTCCGGTGGCCGACTACAAGAAGCCCCTGCCCGTCATCACCCAGGAGAGCGAGCCGTACTGGCACGCCGCGAAGGCGCACGAGTTCCGCATGCAGCGCTGCCTCGACTGCGGGAAGTTCCGCTTCCCGCCGACCAACGCCTGCTGGTACTGCCTCTCGACGAACACGGAGTGGGCGCCGCTGTCGGGGCGCGGCACGATCTGGTCGTTCACGGTGATGCACCAGATCTACTACCAGGGCTTCGCGGACGAGATGCCGTACGCGGTGATCGTCGTCGAGCTCGAGGAAGGCCCGCGCATCGCCTCGAACATCGTGGACTGCCCGCGCGAGGACATCCGCATCGGCATGCCGGTGCAGGTGGTGTTCGATGACGTGACGGACGCGGTGACGCTGCCGAAGTTCCGCCCGTCCTAGCGGCCGCCGTCGGGGGGAGGCCCTCACCCTGCCCTCTCCCCGGACGGGGAGAGGGTTCTGAGGCGACTACGCGAACGCGTGCACGACCGGGATGACCTCTTCGATCATCCGACGGGTCTGGTCCAGGATGTCGTCGTCGCTGTCCCCCAGCGGGCGCAGGACGAACTTCGACACGCCCGCGGCGTGGAACTCACGGCAGCGCTCGATGATCGTGTTCGCGTCGCCCACCGCGAAGTAGTCGGCCGGGTTGCGGCCCGGCGCCAGGCACTTCGCCGCCTGCTGCACCGGCGCGTCGTCCAGGCTGCCGAAGCGGAAGCCGTGGCTGATGCCGTAGTGGTCGTCATCGATCGGCCGGCCCGCCTCGATCGCCGCGGCGCGGATCGCGGCGACCACGGGCGCCGTCTCCGCCGCCGTCTGCCCGCCGCCGAGCCACCCCGTGCCGAGACGCGCGGTGCGTCGGATCGCCGCCGGGCTCGACCCGCCGATCCACAGCGGGAGCGGCTGCTGCTTCGGCAGCGGCGCGATGCTCGCGCCCTCGTAGCGGAAGTGCTTGCCCTCGAACGTCACGCTCTCGCCGGCCCACAGCCGCGCGATGACCTCCAGCGCCTCGTCCGCGCGCGCGCCTCGGGCGGCCCGGCCGATCGAGGTCGCCCGGAACTCGACGGCGTTGTCGCTGCCCACGCCGAACGCCGGCAGGAAGCGCCCGCCGCTCAGGAAATCGATCGTCGCGCACTGCTTCGCCGTCACCAGCGGATCGCGCAGCGGGATGACGAGGACCGTCATGCCGAACTTCAGCCTCGAGGTGCCGCCCGCGAGCGCGGCGAGCGCGGTGAGCGGCTCCAGGTAGGGCTCGGGCGAGATCAGCCGGTCGGTCTGCCAGATCGAGTCGACCTTGCTGTCCTCGCACGTCTCCACCCAGCGCCACATCGCGCGGGGCGAGGAGAACGGGAACGCCGCCATGCTCAGGCCGATGCGCACGCTCATCGCGGGTCCTTTCGCGCGCGGGGATCGTACCCCGCTTCCCACGCTGGCGCGCCTCTGCTACTACTGCGCGCGCCGCCGGCCACCGAGGGCCGGCGCGTCATGACGAGGAGTGACCCGTGGTCGACCTGAGCCAGCTGCCCACGTACGCGGAGCTGCCGTTCCTGGAGGGCACCGAGGAGAAGTGCGCGTGGGGGCTGTGGGGCGGGGACGACAACCTCGGCACCATCAACCTGCTGACGCCGGAGCACGTGGCGGAGAGCATGAAGCTGGTGCGCCGCGGCGCGAGCTTCAGCCTGGACCTGCCGCTGGACCAGCCCGCGCGCGTGGAGGGTGACACGGGGCGCCAGCCATACGTCCACCACGTCTACCGCCGCCAGTCCGGCGGGGACGACTCGCTGGACCGCTTCTTCCTGCAGGGGTCGAGCCAGTTCGACGGCCTCCGGCACGTCCGCTTCGGCTCGCGCGGCTACTACACTGGCCTGCAGGACGAGGACCTGGACGCGCCGCCGGGCGACCGCATTGGCATCCACCACTGGTCGCGCCACGGCATCAACGGCCGCGCCGTGCTCCTCGACTTCCCGCGCTACATGGGCGATGCCTTCGACGTGCATGAGCGGGTGGCGATCACCGGCCCGATGATCGAGGAGATCGCGACGCGGCAGAACGTGGAACTGCGCCCGCGCGACATCCTGCTGCTGCGCACCGGCTGGATGGACTGGTACCTGAACTCCGCGGACCAGGGACCGGAGCGTTTCGACATCCGCGCGAACTCCCCCGGGCTGGACGGCATGCGCGAGACGGCGGAGTGGCTGTGGGACCACCGCATCGCCTCGATCGCCGCGGACAACATCGCCGTCGAGGCGCTGCCGCCGGTGCCGCTGAACTTCCAGCATCGCCGCATCGTCGCGCTCTTCGGCATGGCGATCGGCGAGCTGTGGTACCTCGACGAGCTGGCCGAGGACTGCGCCCGCGACGGCGTGTACGAGGTGATGCTGGTGGCAAAGCCGCTCAACCTCCCGAACGGCGTCGGCTCCCCGCCCAACGCGCAGGCATTCAAGTAGCCGGTACCCGGGGCGTGCACCGGAGCGCGCACCGGAGCACCCGGGCGGCCCACCCCCTGCCCCCTCCCGGCGCGCGAGGGGGATGGGATGCGAGGGGCGGAGCCCCTCGCGCTCCCCCGCGCCCCGAGCCTGCCTGTCGCCCTCACCCCACCTCGACGCACGGGAGACACCCCGCGGACACGGACAGGAGCGCCCTCGCGGGCGCTCCTGTCGCATCCGGTGCCGCAGCGGATACGGCCTGGTGGGTGGCCGGAAGCGGTTAGTAGATGACGGTGCGGTCCTGGCCCGGGTCGACGGCCATCGTCTCGCCGGTGATCGCGCTCGCCTGCGCGGAGGCGAGGAAGAGCACGATGTGCGCCGCGTCCGAGGAGACCACGCGCCGGCCGATCGGGGGGACGCGCGCCTCGGCCTCGGCGATCGCCTGCTCCAGCGTGATGCCGCGCGACTTCGCCTCGTACTCCAGGCGCATCGGCTCGCGGTCGGTGTCGGCGGGGCCGCCGGGGTGGACGGCGTTGACGGTGATCTTGTGCGTCGCGACGTCCAGGGCGACGCCCTTCGTCATGTTGATGATCGCGGCGTTGTTGGCGCCGGCGCTACCGCCCCCCGCGCGGGCGGCCTGCCCGGCGACGTTAATGATGCGGCCCCAGCCCGCCTGCTTCATGTGCGGCAGCACCTCGAACATTGCGCGGAGGTAGCCGAACGCCTTGACGTTGAAGTGCGCGATCCAGTCGTCCACGGTGAGCTCCGTGGAGGAGCCGTACGGGAACGAAGCGGCGTTGTTGACGAGGATGTCGACGCTGCCGAACTGCTGCACGGTCTGCGCGACCAGGTTCTTCACGGAGTCCGTCTGCGTCATGTCCGCGGCGATCGCGACGACCTTCCCGCCGGTCGCCTCGCTGATCTCCTTCGCGGCCTGCTCCAGGCGGTCCAGCCGCCGCGCGGCGATGACGACGTTCACGCCCTGCCCGGCAAGCGCGGTCGCACAGGCACGCCCGATGCCAACGCTGCCGCCGGTCACGATCGCGGTCTTGCCGCTGATGCCGTAGTCGATCATGGGAACCTCTCCAGTGATGCCGACCGCCCGAGCGGAGGCGAGGCCCGCATGCTAACCGCTCTCGCGCGGAACGCAACGCCCGCCGGGCGGGCCCCGCTACGCGAAGCCGTACAGCGCCGCCGGGTTGTCCACCATGATCTGCCGCCGCACCGCCTCGTCCGGCACCCACTCGCCGAGGAGGTTGAACAGCCCGACCGAGGAGACCCAGTCGAAGGAGAGGTGCGGGTAGTCGCTGCCCCAGATCAGGCGGTCCGGGGCGACCTCGGCCAGCGCGCGCGCGAACGGGGCGGCGTCGGCGAAGCCCTCGGCCGTGGACATGCGGTAGACGCCGGTCAGCTTCACCCAGCAGCGACCCGGCCCCGCGGCGCCGCGCTGCGAGCGCAGCACCTCGAGGAGCTCCTGGAACCCCTCCTGCTCCACGCCGTCCTTCGCGAGGAACATGCCCATGTGCGCGATCGTGTAGTCCACGGGGAGGCGGAGCAGCACCTTCTGGAACAGCTCACGCGTGAGCCAGCCAGGGGTCAGGAAGTCCAGGCTCCACCCGCGCGCCGCGCACCGCTCCGCCATGCGCTCGATCCGCGGCAGCATGGAGTCCGCGAGGCCCGGCGTGGGCGGGTGGATCGGCGAGACGTTGATGCGCACCCCACGCACGCCGAGGGCGTGGAGGCGGTCGAACTCCTCGTCCGGCGCCACCTCGTCGATGTCCACGATGCCGCGGGCACGCTCCGGGCCAACGGCACGCAGCGCGTCCTCCAGGCAGCGGTTGTCGCGCCCGTAGCCGCTGGGCTGCACGAACACCTGCCGCTGGACGCCGAGCTTCGCCGCGAGCTGGAGGTAGTCCTCAAGCGGCGCGAGGGGCATCGGGTAGCGCAGGTCGGGCGTCCCCGCGGGGTACTGGTCGATCGGGCCGAAGACGTGGAAGTGCGCATCAGTCGCCAGCGCGGGCGCCTGCCATGCCACGGGTGTGGGGTCGTCGTGGGACATGCGGGGTCCTCGTCCTTACTTCGCGGCCAGCGCGGCGGCGACGCCGCTCTTGAACGTCTCGGCCCCCTGCCGCAGCAGACCGAGCGCCGGGATCGTGACGAACTGCGCCCCGTCCCGCACGAGGTCGGCGATGCCGCTGTAATCGGTCACGCCGTTGCCGCCGATGCCGGCCCACTTGCCGGCGGCCTTCGTCCGGCGCACCACGTCTGCCATCGCGGCGCGCACCTCGGCGGCCGGGGGGTGCCCCATGCTCTGCCCCAGGTCGCCGGAGGCCACGTGCACGACGTCGATCCCCGGCACGGCGAGGATGCTGTCCAGGTTGCGGACCGCCTCCACCTCCTCGCACATCGGGATGACAAGGACGTTGTCGTTGATGAACGCCATGGACTCCGTGCGCGGGACGCGGACACCGTGGTCGTGGGCGCGCCCGCTGGCGGAGCCGCGGTGCCCCGCCGGGTGGTAGCGCGAGGCGGCCGCGACCGCGCGCGCCTGCTCCGCCGTGTTGATATGAGGGATGATCAGCCCCTGCACGCCCCGGTCCAGGAAGCGCAGGATCGTGGAATCATCGTGGTTCGGGATGCGCGCGATCGGCGTGATGCCGAACGCCTCGGCGGCGCGGACCATGTGCTCCACCTCGCCCACGCTCATGGAGCCGTGCTCGCAGTCGAGGAAGACGAAGTCGAACTCCAGCAGCCCCAGCAGCTCCACGATCTCCGGGGAGCAGCCGCTGACGATCCCGCCGAGGACGACCTTCCCCTCGGCGAGTTTCTGCTTCGTGGTGTTCACGCGCATCGGGGCCTCCTCGCGGCTCGGGTGCTTCGCCCGGCAGTGTAGCCGCGCACGCCGCTAGACTGCGGCGACAGGCGGCCGGGAAGGGACACGAGATGTTCGAGGTGCGACCGATCACGCGGGAGGAGATCCCGGCGTTCATCCGCGTGCACTCCATGGTCTACGGCCGCCACCCCAGCGAGACCTACCACCGGCAGGCACAGGAACGCTTCGACGAGCAGCGCGACATCGGCGTGTTCGATGGCGACGATCTGATCGGCAGCAGCGTCATCCACGACTTCCGGCTGACGGTGCCGGGCGGCGCCGTGGAGCGGGCCGGCGGCATCACCAACGTCGCCGTCCGCCCGACGCACCGCCGTCGAGGCGCCCTGACCCGGCTGATGCACGACCACATGACGCGACTGCACGCGGACGGCATCGCCTACGCGATGCTGTGGGCCTCCGAGAGCCTGATCTACAACCGCTTCGGCTACGGCCTCGCCACGTGGACGGAGCGCTGGCGCATCGAGCAGCCCCGCACGACGCTCCTCGTCCCCGCGCCCGAGGCCGGCGGCATCGACTTCGTGGACGCGGAGACGGCGCGCGCGGAGTGGCCGGACGTCATGGCGCGGGCCATGGCGGGACGCCCCGGCTTCTTCCCCCGGAACCGCGCGTTCTGGGAGACGTTCCACGAGGACCTCCCGGAGCAGCGCGACGGCGCCAGCGCGTACTTCCACGCCGTCTACCGGCCGGACGGTCCCGGCGGGCGCATCGAAGGCTACGCGACGTACCGCGTCACCAACCGCTGGCCGGAGCGCATCTTCGCGAACGAACTGCGCATCCGCGAGGTGATGGCGGTCACGGACGAGGCGGCCCGCGCCCTCTGGCACTTCCTGCTCGGGATCGACCTCGTGGCGGAGGTATCGGCCGACCTCCGCCCGCTGGACGACCCGCTCCCGTGGCTGCTCGCCGACACCCGGCGGCTGCGGCGGCTGGTGCAGGACGGGCTGTGGCTGCGGCTGGTGGACGTCCGCGCCGCGCTGGAGCGCCGCGCGTACCGCGTCACCGACTCGATGGTGATCGAGGTGCGCGACCCGTTCTGCGACTGGAACGCCGGGCGCATCCGGCTGGAGGTCGGCCCGGACGGCGCGCACGCCTCGCCGACGAAGGAGGCGCCCGACCTCACGGCGGACGCGTGGGCGCTCGCCGCGGTCTACCTCGGCGGGACGCGGCCGAGCGCGATCGCCGCCGCAGGCCGCGGCTTCGAGGCGCACGCGGCCGATGCACTCGCGCGCGCCGACGCGATCTTCGCGACGGACCGCGCGCCGTGGGCGCCGGTGTTCTTCTAGCGCGGGCGGATCGACGCGCCCGATCAGTCGTTAGCCGATCGCGATACATCGGCGCGGCGTTGAGGTTCTCCACGATTGCCGCGCGCCTACGCTCGGGCGCGCCAACGCATCGCCGAGACCGGAGGACGCCTCGTGCCTACCCGTTCGAAGACCAGCCAGCCGTCGAAGCAGGCCGCGAGCCGGCGGTCGCGCCCCAGCGCGCACGCGGACGCGCCAGACCCGATCGCCATGCTCAAGGAGGACCACACGAAGGTGAAGGGCCTCTTCGATGAGTTCGAGTCCGCGCGCACCGCGCGCAGCAAGCAGCGCATCGCACGCGACGCGATCATGGAGTTGGACGTCCACGCCGGCATCGAAGAGGAGATCTTCTACCCCGCCTTCCAGGCCGAGTCCGAGGCCGAGGAGACCCAGGAGATCACCCTGGAGGCGGAGGAGGAGCACCACGTGGTGCACGTCCTCATCGCGGAGCTGAAGGAGATGCTGGGGTCGGACGACCCGCGCTTCGACGCGAAGTTCACCGTGCTCGCGGAGAACGTCCGCCATCACATCAAGGAAGAGGAGACCCAGATGCTCCCGAAGGCGAAGAAGCTGGGCAAGGAGCGCCTCATGGAGCTCGGCGCCGAGATGCAGCAGCGCCGCGAGGAGCTCCGCCGCCAGTTCAAGGAGGAGATGTCGCGGACCTAGCGCCCCTCCTTCCCCGCTCCTCGACTCACGGCCGGGCCGCCGAGGCCCGGCCGTCCCCGTGCGCTATGCTCCCTGCACGGACGAGGAGCGACGATGACGAACGATCAGGGCCTCGACATCTCGATCGAGTACTGCGCGGAGTGCGGGTACTTCCCGCGCGTGGCGTGGCTCCTCGGCGAGGTGATGGGCGATATCCAGCACGACGTGAAGCGCGTGACGATCATCCCCTCCGGCGGCGGACGCCATGAGTGGAAGGTCAACGGCGATCTCGTGTGGAGCAAGGCCGCCGAGGACCGCCACCCCGACGTCGACGAACTCAAGGCGCTCATCTACGAGAAGCTCGCGTAGCCCTCACGCCGTCCGGGTGCCGCGCCACACCGGCGCCGGGGTGTAGGATGCCGCACGAGGAGCCGACCATGCCTGACGAGCCGACCATCCGCATCTTCGACCCGCGCGGCCACGTGTTCGCGCAGGAGCGCACGCTGGCGGTGCGCCCGCGGTCGCTCGCCGGCCTGCGCCCCGGCATCCTGGAGAACCGGAAGCCGAACGTGCGCCTCCTGCTCTCCTCCATGGTGGAGGCGCTGGGGCACGAGGTGGACCTGCAGGACGTGGTGATCGAGGACAAGCCGATCGCCGGCCCGCCCAGCCGCCGGAACATGGAACGGCTGCGCGACTGCGACTTCGTGCTGGTCGGGTCAGCCGACTGAGGGTCTTGCACGACGTGGAGTGTCCACGCCGCCGTCCTCCTGGAATCCGAAGGCATCCCGGCCGTCGTCGTCGGCACGGATGAGTTCGCCGAGCTCGTGCGCATCGAGTGCGTGCAGCGCGGGCTGCCGGACCTGCACCGCATCGCGATCCCGCACCCGATCGGCGGCATCAAGCCGCCGGCGGTGATCGACAAGGCGCAGCCGACCGTCGCCGAGTTGATCCGCCACTTCACCAGCGCCGAGGCAGACGAAGGGACGTCCGCATGACCGCCGAGCGCGCGCGCCGCGGCCGTGTGGCCAACCTCGTGGACGCCCCCGGCGACATCGCCGCGTTCGCGCGCGATCTCGCGGCCCGGCAGTGGACGGACGGGCTGCCCGTCATCCCCCCGACCGAGGCGCGCGTCGCCGAGATGCTGGCACACACCGACCGTGACCCCCTCGAGGTGGTCGGCGTGCTCCCGCCGCGGCAGGGCGAGGCGACCGTGCACGCGATCGCGGTGAACGCGGTGATGGCGGGGCTGGAGCCCCGGCTGTTCCCGATCCTGCTGACCGCGTGGGACGCGATCTGCGACGTCTCCTTCAACATCGCGTCGATCAACTCGACCACCCATCCGTGCGGGGTGTTCCTCCTGGTGAACGGGCCGCTGGCGCGCGAGGCGGGGATCGAGAACGGCCCCGGCTGCTTCGGTCCCGGCTTTCCCGCGAACGCGACGCTGGGCCGCGCGATCCGCCTCGTGCAGTTGAACGTCGCCGGGGCGTGGCCCGGCACCGGCGACCGCGCGACGCACGGGTCGCCCGCGAAGTTCGCGTTCTGCTCCGCGGAGCTGGAGGACGCCGCGACGAACCCGTGGGGCCCGTACCACGTGCGCAAGGGCTTCGAGGCTGACGTGAGCACGGTGACCGTCTTCGGCGGCGAGGGCCCGCACAACATCCAGGAGCACGGCTCCAACACCGCGGAGGGCGTCCTGCTGACGATCGCGGGGTCCATGGGGCAGGCGGGGAGCAACAACCTCTTCCGAGGCGGCGAGCCGCTGCTCGTGCTCGGCCCGGAGCACGCCGACACGATCGCCTCGGACGGCGTGAGCATCGCAGACATCCAGCGCTTCATCCACGAACGCGCGATCTACTCCTCCGCCAGGCTCGACCCGTGGTTCCGCGACGCCTATCGCGTGCGCCTGCCCGCCGGCCAGGAGGCCGAGGCCGACCGTGCGGACGTGGACTACCCGGTGATCGACCGTCCGGAGGACCTCCACATCATGGTGGCCGGCGGCCCCGGCAAGCACTCCGCGTGGGTCTCCACCTTCGGGAACCAGACCATCCCCGTCACGCGCGTCATCGCTCGCGCGGACGGCACGGCCCTCCGTACGCTGGGGGCGTAGCGAGGCGCTCGTCCCCCCGGACGGCGTCGAGGGGGATCGGATGGCAGACCTCGACCTGGCGATCATCGGCGGCGGCGCGGCGGGCCTCACCGCTGGCCTCTACGCGGCACGCGAGCGGCTGCAGGTCGCGCTGTACGACCGCATGGGGCCGGGCGGCCAGCTGAACACCGCCGGACGCATCGAGAACTTCCCCGGCTTCCCCGGGGGCGTGAACGCCTACGAGCTCGGCCCGCGCATCGCGGAGCAGGCGATGGAGGCCGGCTGCGGCGTGCAGTTCGGCGAGGTGCACGCCCTCGCGGTCGAGGTCACCGGCAGCGGCCCGGAGTACCGGCTCACCACCGACACCGGCGAGGTCACGGCCCGCGCCGTGATCCTCGCGACCGGATCGCGCCTCGCGCGCCTCGGCGTCGACGGCGAGGAGCGCCTGGAGGGGCGCGGCGTGTCGTACTGCGCGACATGCGATGGGGAGTTCTTCCGCGAGCAGGACGTGGTCGTCGTGGGCGGAGGCGACTCCGCGATCGACGAGGCGCTGCACCTCGCCGACACCGTCCGGTCGATCACCCTCGTGACGCGCGAGGAGGCGCTGACCGGCGCGCGCGCCACCGCGGAGCGCCTCCGCGCGCTGCCCAACGTGCGGGTGCTGCCGGGGCACCTGGTCACCGCGCTCCACGGCGAGGACGCACTGGACGCGGTGACGGTGCAGCCCGTGGACGCCGCCGCCGCCCCCGACCGCATCGAGGCGCGCGGGCTGTTCGTGTACGTGGGGCTGCTGCCGAACACCAGCCTCGTCGCGGACCTCGTCACGCTGGACGCGGCCGGACACGTCCCGGTCGACCTCGACATGGCGACGGAGCGTGCGGGGTTGTTCGCGGCCGGGGACATCCGGCAGCGGTCCGCGCGGCAACTCGTCTCCGCCGCCGGGGACGGCGCGACCGCGGCGCTCGCGGCGGTGCGGTACCTCCGGGGCGTGTAGCGCGCTGATGGCGGTGCGCGCGCCCCCCGGCGTACTATCCCCGGGCAGCCGAGGAGGCGCGTCGTGGCGAAGATCACCGTGCACAACCCGACCGCGGGCGCGCCCGTGGCGGAGGAGTCGACCGCCGACATGCCGGAACTGCGCGAGTCGCGCGTCGGCATCCTCGTGAACGAGAAGCAGCACGCCGAACTGGTGCTCTCCGCGATCGCGGATCGGCTCTCGCAAGACTACGGCTGCATCAAGACGATGGTCGGCCACAAGGTCACGACGGGCCCGGCGAAGCCCGAGGTCATCGAGCAACTCGTGAGCACCTCGGACTGGGTGCTCCTCGGGAGTGCCGACTGAGGGAGCTGCACGGCGTGGAGTATCCACGCCGCCGTCGAACTCGAGAAGCGAGGGGTGCTCACGGTCACGCTGGCGACCGATGAGTTCGAGCAACTCGCGCACCTCCAGGCGCGCGCCATGGGCTTCCCCGACCTGCGCATCTTCACGATCACGCACCCGCTGGGCGGCGTCCCGGAGGAGCAGGCCCTGGCGAAGGTCGAGGGCGCCGCGGCGTCCGTCGCCGGCATGCTCCTCGACCAGTAGCCCGCCGAGGAGACCGATGCCGCAGAACCTCGACTTCCCGCCGCTCGTCGAGCTGGACGACTCGCTCGAGGCGATCAACGGGTTCTTCGAGACGCAGGGCTGGACGGACGGCCTGCCGGTGGTGCCGCCCACGCCCGACCGCGTCCGCGAGATGCTGCGTTATGTCGACCGTGACCCGGACGAGGTGGTCGCCCGCCTCGCGCCCCGCAACGGCGAGGCGACGGTGGAGCGCATCGCGATCAACGCGGTGATGGCCGGCTGCCGTCCGGAGTACCTGCCGGTGCTGATCACGGCGGTGCAGGCGGTGGCGGAGGAGCCGTTCAACCTCAACGGCATCCAGTCCACCACGCACCCCTGCGGCGTGTTCATCCTGGTGAACGGGCCGGTGGGGCGCGAGCTGAACGTGAACAGCGGCTACAACTGCTTCGGGCAGGGGTGGCGCGCCAACATGACCATCGGCCGCGCGATGCGCCTCGTCATGCTGAACATCGGCGGCGGCACGCCCGGTGACGGCGACCGCAGCACCATGGGCACCCCCGCGAAGATCGCCTTCTGCGCCGCGGAGAACGAGGACGCCAACCCCTGGCAGCCGCTGCACGTGGAGAAGGGCTTCGCCCTGGACGACTCGACCGTGACGGTGATGGCCTGCGAGGGGCCGCACAACATGCAGGACCACGGCAGCATCACCGCGCTAGGCCTGCTCACGACCATGGCGATGTCGATGCGTGAGGCCGGTGGCAACCAGTTCCTCCGCGGCGGCGGCGAGCCGATGGCCGTCTTCGGCCCGGAGCATGCCGCGGCGATCGCTGAGGGCGGCTACAGCAAGGACGACGTGAAGCGCTTTCTCGCCGAGCACGGGAACCTCCCGCTGGACGAAGCCTCGCCGGACTGGGCAACCCGCGCCGGCGGCGAGGACATCGTCCACACGCCGGACGCCCGCCCCGCGATCCGCCTGACGGAACACTGGTCGAGGATCAACGTGATCGTCGCGGGGGGCGCGGGCAAGCACTCCGCGTGGATCCCCACGTTCGGGAGCACGGACATGACGAACACCGTCACCCGCCGCATCGAACGCCGCGACGGCTCCCCCATCCGCTCCGTCTACGACCTCGCGAAGTAGCGAGGCTCCGTTGTCATCGCCGCCGATCGACACGCGCCCGTTCCGCGAGCGCATCGCCTCGCTCAGCCTCGACGCGCTCGACTTCGACGCCGCGAACGAGGCGCTCAAGCGGGCGGGCCTCGGGGACGGCCTCCCCGTCATCCCGCCGACCGCCGCGCGCGTCGACGCGATGCTCGCCGGCGGCGGGCGCGCCGCGATCGAGGCCGGCGGTGACCTCGGCCTGCTGATGCCCTCGTTCGTCGCGCCCAGCGCGTGGGACGTCGCGGCGTGCGCGGTGATGGCCGGCGCCCGCTCCGCCTGCCTCCCCGTCATCGCGGAGGCGCTCCGGGCGCTCGCGGAGCCCGCGTTCAACCTCCTCGGCGTGCAGACGACCACCGGCTCCGCAACGCCCGTGATCATCGTCAGCGGCCCGCTCGCGCGGGACCTCGAGGTGAACGCCGGCGCGAACGCGATGGGCCAGGGGGCGCGCGCGAACGCCACCATCGGGCGGGCCGTGCGCCTCGTGCTGCAGGACGTGGGCCTCGCGATCCCCGGCAGCGGCGACATGGCGACGCTGGGCCAGCCCGGGAAGTTCGGCTGGTGCTTCGCCGAAACGCCGCAGGAGGACGGCGCGAGCCCGTGGCCCCCGCTCCACGCCGTGCGCGGGCTCGCAGCGTCCGAGTCGGCCGTGACGGTTGTGGCCGTCGGCGGCAGCGTGGAGGCGGTGCTCTCCGGCACCGGCCCGGAGGCGATGGTCGAGGTCCTCGCGCCGCACATCGCACTCGCCGGGCGCGCGGTCGTGGTGCTCCCGCCGGAGAGCGCCCGTGCCGCTGCCGCCGCGGGCTGGGACCGCGCCCGCTTCCAGCACGCGCTCGCCGCGGCCGCGGGCCGCGCCCACGCCGCGCTGACCGCGCTCCCCGCCTCGACGGACGCCCGGCCACTCCCCGCCGCGCCCGTGGATGACCTCCTCGTCGTGGTCGCGGGCGGCGTCGGCGTGAAGGCGGCCGTGCTCCCGTTCTGGGGCGGCGAGACCGAGGCGGTGACCCGGCCCCTGCCCGGCAGGTAGCCGCACGCGCCACACCTCCCACGCGGCCGCGGGATGCGGCACACTCAGCGCATGGCCGCCGTGCACACCCGCCTCTACCGCCAGGGCCGACTCGAGGCCACCGACTTCCCGGTCGCGGACGTCTCGGAGTGCATCGTCCAGCCGGACACGTTCGTCTGGATCGACTTCCTCGATCCGACGCGCGCGGACCTCGAC
>JBFWQJ010000011.1:0-23949 GCA_050249515.1 Dehalococcoidia bacterium
AGATCTTCCGCGAGTACACCCGGGCCGTGAACGACCAGAGCGCCAACCTCGCGACGCTGCGCGGGCTGTTCGAGATGAAGCCCGCGGGCCCGCCCGTCCCGATCGAGGAGGTCGAGCCGGCGGAGGAGCTGTTCAAGCGCTTCAAGACCGGCGCCATGTCGTACGGCTCGATCAGCGCGGAGGCGCACGAGACGCTGGCGATCGCGATGAACCGCATCGGCGGCAAGTCCAACACCGGCGAGGGCGGCGAAGACCGTCGGCGCTTCACGCCGGACGCCAACGGCGACCTGCGTCGCAGCGCGATCAAGCAGGTCGCGTCCGGCCGCTTCGGCGTGACCAGCGAGTACCTGGTCAACTCGGACGAGATCCAGATCAAGATGGCGCAGGGCGCGAAGCCCGGCGAGGGTGGCCAGCTCCCCGGGAGCAAGGTCTACCCGTGGATCGCCGAGGTGCGCCACGCGACGGCCGGCGTGGGCCTGATCAGCCCGCCGCCCCACCACGACATCTACTCCATCGAGGATCTCGCGCAGCTGATCCACGACCTGAAGAACGCGAACCCGCGCGCGCGCATCAGCGTGAAGCTGGTCGCGGAGGTGGGCGTGGGCACGGTCGCCGCGGGCGTCGCGAAGGCGAAGTCCGACGTGGTGCTGATCAGCGGCTACGACGGGGGCACGGGCGCCAGCCCGCTCACTTCGCTGAAGCACGCGGGCCTGCCGTGGGAGCTCGGCCTGGCCGAGACGCAGCAGACGCTGGTCCTGAACGGCCTGCGTGACCGCATCGTCGTCGAGGTGGACGGCCAGCTGAAGACCGGGCGCGACGTGGTCATCGGCGCGCTGCTGGGGGCCGAGGAGTTCGGCTTCGCGACGGCGCCGCTGGTGGTCATGGGCTGCGTCATGATGCGCGTCTGCCACCTGGACACCTGCCCGGTGGGCATCGCCACGCAGAACCCGGCGCTGCGCGAGCAGTTCCAGGGGCGCGCGGAGCACGTGGTCAACTTCTTCCGCTTCGTGGCGGAGGAGATCCGCGAGTACATGGCGCAGCTGGGCTTCCGCAAGTTCGACGACATGATCGGCCGCGCCGACCTGCTGGACACGAAGGACGCGGTGGACCACTGGAAGGCGCAGGGCCTCGACTTCTCGTCGATCCTCTACCGCCCGGAGGTCGCGCCGGAGACGCCGGTGCGCCGCGTGCGGCTGCAGGACCACGGGCTGGAGCGCGCGCTGGACCAGAAGCTGCTCCCGCTGGCGGCCCCCGCGCTGGAGCGCGGCGAGCCGGTGGTGATCGAGATGCCGATCCGGAACGTGAACCGCACCGTCGGCACGATCCTCGGCTCCGAGGTCACGCGGAAGTACGCGAACACCGGCCTGCCGGACGACACGATCGACATCCACTTCACCGGATCGGCCGGTAACTCGTGGGGCGCGTTCCTCCCCGCGGGCGTCACGATGCGGATCGAGGGCGACGCGAACGACTACCCGGGCAAGGGGCTGTCGGGCGGCAAGCTGATCGTCTTCCCGCCGAAGAACTCCAGCTTCGTGCCGGAGGAGAACATCGTCGTGGGCAACGTGGCGCTGTACGGCGCGACGGGCGGCTCCGCGTTCTTCCGCGGCGTGGCCGGTGAGCGCTTCTGCGTCCGCAACTCCGGCGCCCTCGCCGTGGTGGAGGGCGTGGGCGACCACGGGTGCGAGTACATGACCGGCGGTCGTGTCGTGATCATCGGCAAGACCGGCCGCAACTTCGGGGCCGGCATGAGCGGCGGCATCGCGTACGTCCTGGACGAGGACGACGACTTCGCGACGCGCTGCAACACGGAGATGGTGGACCTCGAGCCGCTCGACGAGCCCGAGGACCTGGAACTGGTGAAGGGGCTGCTGGAGCGCCACATCGGCTACACCGGCTGCACCGTGGCGGAGGCGTTGGTACGGGACTGGCCGGCCGCGGCGAAGCGATTCAAGAAGGTCATGCCTCGTGACTTCAAGCGCGTCCTGATGGAGCGCGCGAAGGCGCAGGCAGCGCAGCCGGCGGCGGTGACGAATGGCTAAGCCCACGGGCTTCCTCGAGTTTGGGCGCGAGACGCCGACGCGACGACCGGTCGCGGAGCGCGTCCACGACTGGCTCGAGGTGTACGAGGACTTCCCGACGGACGCGCTGAACAAGCAGGCGGCGCGCTGCATGGACTGCGGCATCCCGTTCTGCCACCAGGGCTGCCCGCTGGGCAACATCATTCCGGACTGGAATGACCTGGTGTACCGGAACCAGTGGGAGGAGGCGATCCGCCGCCTCCACGCCACGAACAACTTCCCGGAGTTCACGGGGCGGCTCTGCCCCGCGCCGTGCGAGTCCGCCTGCGTCCTGGGGATCAACAAGGACCCGGTGACCATCAAGCAGGTCGAGCTCACGATCATCGAGCACGCCTACCGCGAGGGCTGGATCAAGCCCGAACCGGCCGAGGTGAAGACCGGCAAGCGTGTCGCCGTGATCGGCTCCGGCCCCGCCGGCCTCGCCGCCGCGCAGCAACTCGCGCGCGCCGGGCACGAGGTCACGGTGTACGAGCGCGCGGACCGCATCGGCGGGCTGCTGCGGTACGGCATCCCCGACTTCAAAATGGAGAAGCAGTTCGTCGACCGCCGCATGGAGCAGATGGTCGCGGAGGGCGTCACCTTCAAGGCGGGCGTCAACGTGGGGTACGACATCAGCGCGAAGGCGCTAATGGACGAGTTCGACGCGATCTGCCTCGCCGGCGGCGCCACGAAGCCACGCGACCTGGAGGTCCCGGGGCGCGAGTTGCAGGGCGTCCACTTCGCCATGGAGTACCTGCCGCTGCAGAACAAGCGGAACGCGGGCGACGAGATCGCGGACGCGAACTTCATCAGCGCGCAGGGCAAGAAGGTCGTCATCCTCGGCGGTGGCGACACCGGCGCGGACTGCCTGGGCACCGCCATCCGGCAGGGCGCGACCGAGGTGCTGCAGTACGAGCTGCTGCCGCGCCCGAGCGACTCGCGCCCGGCGACCCAGCCGTGGCCCACCTACCCGAACGTCTACCGCGTCTCCTCCGCGCACGAGGAGGGCGGCGTCCGCGACTACAGCATCCTCACGAAGTCCGTCTCCGGCGAGAACGGCGTCCTGAAGAAGCTGCACGCGGTGCGCGTGGAGTTCGTGAACGAGGGTGGCCGCCAGGTCATGCAGGAGGTCCCCGGCTCCGAGTTCGAGGTCGAGTGCGACCTCCTGCTCCTCGCGATGGGCTTCCTCGGCCCGGAGCAGCCCGGGATGATCGAGCAGCTGGGCGTGCAGCTCACGGAGCGCGGCAACGTCTGGGCCGACGAGACGAAGATGACCAGCGTCCCGGGCGTCTTCACCGCCGGCGACATGACGCGCGGCCAGTCGCTCATCGTCTGGGCGATCGCGGAGGGCCGCGCCGCCGCGCAGGGCATCGATGCGTACCTGATGGGCGGGACGCGACTCGAGTCGCCGCTGTAGCGCTCGCGCCGCCCGAGGTTGGACGAGAAGAGGCCGCCGCAAGGCGGTCTCTTCGTGTGTAGGGCGCCCTCGGGCTAGCCGTTGTAGCGGAGCGCCTCGGCGACCGGGACGCGCGAGGCGCTCCGAGCGGGGATGAGCGTCATCAGGGCGCTCGCGCCGTAGGCGACGGCGATGATGAAGATCAGCCGCGACCACGGGAAGCCGAAGTCGATCTCCGCGCCCTCCGTGAACGTGGGCGAGGTCATCAGGTTGTACGAGAGCGCCGCGCCCAGCACGAGCCCCATGCCGATCCCCGTCAGCGCGATGAACGAGGACTCGAGGAAGAACGACAGCGCCACCAGCCGCCTCGTGTAGCCGATCGCGCGGAGCATCCCGATCTGCTGGCGGCGCTCCGCGACGGAGCGGAACGCGATCACGCCGAGCGCGGCGATGCCGACGATCAGGCCGAGGCCCATGAACCCCTGGAACAGCATCTGGAACGCGTTCGCCTGCGCCGCCCGCTCCTCGATCCGCGCCTGGATCGAGGCGGCCTGCACGCCGCGCTCCACCAGCGCCGCCTCCACGGCATCGGCGGTGCGCTTCGTCGCCGCCGGTGACTCGGACGCCGTGACGAGGTAGTACGTCTCCGACTCGCCGCCGCCCAGCGCCTCGCGCACCACGGCGTCGTTCACGATCACCGCGTTCCACTGGCTGATCACGCTCGTCGCCTGCGAGCGCACCACGCCGATCACGCGCAGCGGCACCTCGTCCTCGCCGGCCGGGTCGCGCACGATGATCGGGAGCGGCGCCCATGGGGCGGTCTGCAACTCCTCCAGCGTGCGCGTGAGCCGGAACGGCGTCTGGCGTGGCCCGAAGGGCGGCCCACCGCCCGGCCCGCCTGCCGTCGCGGCGACCGCGAGGCGCGATTCGTCCACGATCGCCAGCGACGGATCGGTGCGGAGCGCCTCGAGGACCGCCGCGTCGGAGTCGTAGCCCTCGGCGCGGGTCGCCAGCGGGAACACGGCGCTCCGTAGGAACTCCGCATCCGCACCCTGCACCGTGTACGTCCCGCTCAGGTCGACCGGCTGCCCGCCCGCCCGCGCGCGGACGCGCTTCGAGGTGAGCGTGCCGACCGCCTCCACACCCGCGAGCGGGTCGCCCTCGGCGGCGGTGAGGGCCTCGCGGAGGTCGGGGATGCGGTTGTTCGCGTTCGCCTGCACGAACACATCGAATCCGCCGGTGGCGTCCGCGCCGAGGAAGATCTGCGTGAAGTTGTGGTTCAGCGTCGCCATCACCACCAGGCTGAACATCACCAGCGCGAACATCGCCAGCGTCATCGCCGTCCGGAACTTCGAGGCGAGCGGGTAGGCGATGGCCGTGCGGATCGCCGGGGCGATGCTGCCGAAGACTGCGCTCATCGCGCGCACCGCGCCCAGCAGCACCTCCGCGTTGAAGATCACCAGCAGCGTCGCGGCCGCCGTGATCGACAGCCCGGAGACGAAGAACATCTCCACGCTGCTCTCGATGTCCGGGTGCTCGAGGCCCACGAGGCGGGCGAGGCCGTTCAGCGGGTCGGTCCACGTCTCGCCCCCGGCCACGAGGAGTGAGAACGGGAGGGGGAGCAGCCAGAACCAGATCAGGAGCAGGCTCGCCACCGTGAACGCCGGCCTCGACGGCGCGCCGAAGTAGACGGCGAGCATCGCGACCGCCAGCAGCACCAGCGTGATGCCGGAGGTGTACGCGAACGCCTGCTGCGAGACCCAGCCGCCCCAGGCGACCGCGGCGAGCCCGACCAGGAGCATCCACACCGCCCAGCCGCCGCCGTTGCGGTGACGCTTCGCCGCGCGCGCGATCCCGCCGAAGCCGCCGAGGAAGCGCCGGACCGCCGGCCACGCGACGATGAGCAGCAGCAGCGACGCGCCCCCCTCGATCGCCACGCCGATCCAGCTCAGGCTCGCGAGGAACGCGGTGACCGCGGTCACCACCAGCGCGAGCACCCCGAGCACGACCAGCCACGAGGCGTACCACGCGACGCCGAGCGTCGCGAGCATCAGCCCGCCGATGCCGCGGTCGCGCCCGCGCAGCGGCTGCGGCTCCGGGATGTCGCGGATCGCGCGGACGATGTTCAGGTTGGCGGCGCGCCAGGAGGCGAACCCCACGGTCACGAACGTGATCACCACGCCCAGGCAGTACGCGATCGCGAAGCCCACCGGGTTGAAGTGGAACTCGATGTTCAGGCCGAAGCCCTCGATCAGGCGTCCCATCACGGTCACGAGCCCGTACGCCACGCCGAGGCCGAGCAGCGCGCCGACGAGCGCGGAGCCGATGTTGTACGCCATGCCCTCCGCGATGAACGACTGCGTGAGGTGCGCGCGCTGCATGCCCACCGCACGCGCCATGCCCATCTCCGAGCGGCGCTCCGCGGCGAGCATGACGAACGTCAGGAAGATCAGCATGATCCCGGCGGCCATGGAGAAGAGCCCGAAGACCACGAAGAACGTGACGAACAGCGACCCCACGAGCTCCGCCGTGCTGACCGCGGCCGCCTTCGTCGTCAGGACACGCATCGGCGCGCCACTCGTCTCCAGCGCCTGCGTCACGCGGTCGCCCAGCACGCCGACGCGGTCGAGGTGGTCGCGCGTGCCGCCGGTCGCGGACAGGGCGATGAACGTGAGGCGTCCCTCCCGTCCGGTGATCGCCCGCACCCGCTCCAGCGTGGTGACGATGCCGCCGCTGAGCGCGCCACTGCCGTCGCCGCCGCCCCCACCGGGGCCCCCGGCGCCGCTCCCCGGCCCGAGCGCCGCGCCCGGTGCCGTCACGCGGTTGTCGAGGATGACCGACTGCACGGTGACCTCGACCGGCTCGTTCTCGTAGTAGAGGGTGATCGTGTCCCCGGGCCGGGCGCCCACGTCCTGCGCCAGCCGCTCCGTGATCAGCACGCGCCCCTCGGGGAGCGCGGCCAGGGACACGGGCGTGCCGTCCGTGCCCGTCAGCACGTCGAACGGCGCGACCGTCGCGGGGTCGAGGCCGACGATCGAGGCGGCCGGCTCGGAGAGCCGCTTCGCCTGGTGCACCACGGGGACGCGCACCTGCGAGACGCCGGTGACGCCGTCCACATCCGCGTCGTTGCCCAGCATCCGCCGGAGCGACTCGACGTGGCTGTCGTCGAGCGACTCGAGGCCGGGAGCGCGGTCCGGGGCGAGCACCACTACGACGTCCACGTTGTTGAGCGAGCGGTACACGGCGTTCGTCACGCTGTAGGCCACGGTGTCGCCGGTGGCGAAGGCGGCGCTGATGATCAGCGTGGAGAGCATCAGTCCCAGGACGATGAGCACGGTCTGCGTCTTGCGTCGCGCGGCGTTCCTCAGCCCCATCCGCAGCAGCAGCGGGTTGCGTACGCCGACCCACGCGAGCACGAGGAACGCGAGCCCCACGCCGAGGGCGAGCGCGACGAGGATCTGCTCGAGCGGGATGCCGAAGAGCTCAGTCACGCCGCGTTTCCTCGCGCTCGATCAGCCCGTCCCGCATGTGGACGGTCCGATGGCAGCGCGCGGCGACGCCCGGATCGTGCGTGACGATCACGAACGTCTGCAGGTGGTCGCGGTTCAGCGTCTGCATCAGCGACATGATCTCGTCCGCCGTGTGCGAGTCGAGGTCGCCGGTCGGCTCGTCGGCCCAGACGATCGCGGGGTCGTTCACCAGCGCCCGCGCGATCGTCACGCGCTGCCGCTGGCCGCCGGAGAGCTCGGACGGGCGGTGTGTGCGCCACTCGCCCAGGTGGACGCGCTCCAGCGCCGCCAGCGCCTTCGCACGCGCCTCCGCGGGGCGGGTGCCGGAGACGAGGAGGGGAAGCTCCACGTTCTCGACGGCGTTCAGCACGGGCAGCAGGTTATAGAACTGGAAGATGAACCCCATGCGCCGCGCGCGGTAGGACGTCCGCTCGTCGTCGTCCATCGCCACCAGGTCCGCGCCCTCGATGTGGATCGTGCCGGCGCTCGGGTCGTCGATGCCGGACATGCAGTTGAGGAGCGTGGTCTTGCCGCAGCCGGAGGGGCCCATGATCGCCACCATCTCGCCGCGCTCCACGCGCAGCGAGACGCCGCGGAGCGCCTCCACGCGGACGGCGCCGGTGTCATAGACCTTCGTCAGGTCGCGGATGTCGATGATCGCGTCGGGCACGGGCGGCTCGTTTCGGCCTCGGCCGGCGGTGGGCGCCGCGAGAGGCGATGCATCCAGTCGATAGCACGCGACCGGGGCCGTCAAGCGCGCCGTGCGAAGGAGCGGGGTGAGCGCCGCGTACAATAGAGGCGAGGCGACCGCACGCGATGGAACTGCGAGCCGCCGGGGAGCGCACCATGCCCGAGGACCCTCGCACCGACCGGGCCGCCGAGGCGGCGACCACCGAGCGCGGCGACACGCCCGCGGAGGCGCGCACCGGGACACCCCTGCTCCAGTCGCTGGACCTGGGCAGTGACGCCGCGATCGGGATGGTCTGCGACATCGACGACCCGGACTGCAACCCGATGGCGTTCGCCGGCACGGACGGCGCGCCCGCGATGACCGGCGGGACGGACGAGGCCTAGCGTCGCTCCGGGCACCCCGCGCAGCGGCCGAAGCCGGGCGGGGGCGTCTCGACGCCCGCATCGCGCAGCATCGCGCGCAGCGTCCACAGAGGCAGGCCCACCACGCTGCAGGCGCACCCCTCCATGCTCGCCGTCGGCGCGAAGACGGGGTCCTGGCTGGCGTACCCGCCCGCCTTGTCGAACGGCGAACCCGTCGCGATGAACGCCTCGACCTCGCTGTCCGCGTAGTCGCGCATCGTCACCGCTGTCGAGGCGTGCGCGACGCGCGCCTCGCCTCCGGCCACCACGGCGACGCCCGTCACCACCTGGTGCGCGCGCCCGCGGAGCGCATGGAGCATGGTGCGCGCCTCCTCGGCGTCAGCGGGCTTGCCCAGCAGCCGCCCATCGAGAGCGACGACGGTGTCGCTGCCGATGACCACGGCATCGGGACGCCGCGCCGCAACGGTGCGCGCCTTCAGCAGCGCGAGGCCCTCCGCGACGCGCACGGGGTCCTGCTCCGGCGTCTCCTCGTCCACGTCTGCCGGGTCCACCTCGTACGTCACGCCGAGCGCGGCGAGCAGTTCGCGCCGCCGCGGGGAGCCGGACGCGAGGACGATCGGGCGGGACGCGGGCGTGCTCACGCGCGGTCGAGGACGGTGACGCACTCGATGTGCTGCGTGTGCGGGAACATGTCGACGGGCTGCACGCTGCCGATGATGAAGCCGCCGTCCGTGAAGAGGCGCAGGTCGCGCGCCAGCGTGCCGGGGTCGCAGGAGACGTAGACCACGCGCCTCGCGGCGGAGTCGAGGATCGCCTGGACGACGCTCGCCCAGATGCCCGCGCGCGGCGGGTCGATGACGACGACGTCCGGGGCCGGCGTCATCCCCGGGAGCGTCTCCTCCACCTTCCCCACGACGCGCGTGACGTTCGTGAACCCGCCGAGGTTCTCCAGCGCGTCCACGCCCGCGGCGGCGGACTCCTCGATCGTCACCACGTGCTCCACCTCGCCGGCGAGCTGCGCGGCGAACGTGCCGACACCCGCGTAGGCGTCGATGACGACGCGCGGCGACACCTCGCGCACGTGGTCGAGGACGAGCGAGACGAGGCGCTCGGCCTGTCGCGTGTTCACCTGGAAGAACGCGGCGCCGGAGATGCGGTAGGACACGCCGAGGAGGCGCTCATGGTAGAAGGACTGCCCGCTCTCCACCTTCCCGTGGGGTCGCCCGGGCCGCCACTGGACCTTCGGCTGGACCATCTGCTCATCGGTGTGCTCACCCACGCGCACGGAGAGCTGGCGCGCCTGCATCGTGCGGTCCTGCGTTGCCTCGAGGATCGCGTTCACGCGGGGGCTGGCGATCAGGCACTCGTCCACGCGCATGAAGCGGTGTGTGCCGCGCTGCATGAAGCCGATCTCGCCGTCGCGCCGCACCGTGAAGCGGACGTGGTTGCGGTAGCCCCACGGGTCGTCCATCCCGAGCATCGGCAGGACGAGCTCGCGCGCCTCCTCGGCGCTGAACCTGCCGATGCGCTGGAGCTGGTCGCGCACCACCTCCGCCTTCAGGCGCAACTGCTCGGCATAGTCGATGTGCTGGACCTGGCAGCCGCCGCACTTCCCGAAGTACGGGCAGGGCGCCTCCACCCGGTGCTCGGAGGCGCGCAGCACCTGCACGGCGGTCGCCTCCAGGTAGCCGGGGTGCTCGTCGGTGATCTCGGCGACCACGCGCTCGCCCGGGATGCCGTACTCGACGAACGCGACGCGCCCGTCCGGGGCGTGGCCCACGGCGCGCCCGCCGGCCGCGAAGCCGGTCAGGTCGAGTTCGATGGGCGGCAGCGGGCGGTTCGCCTCGCGCGCCCGCTTCCCCTTCGCGCGGGCGGGGGCGGGGTCCGGCAGAGCGGGCGTGGGGCGGCGGATGCCGGCGGTCGCGTCCGAGGGCGTGGCGTCGAGGGATGTCATGACTCGATGGTACCGGGTGGGGCCCGTACGGGCGGGACGCCGCGTCGCTGCGCGGGGGACGCGCCGTTGAAACGTGCGAGGGCTACGATCACCGGGTGACTGGGAAGGACCCGAACGTGCCTCGAACCCCCACGCCCGCTGCGATGCCCGTCGCGGACCTCATGCGCCAGATCGCCTCGCTGCCCACGGCCTCGTTCCGCGAGGAGCACGTGGTCGCGGCGCTGCGCCGCTTCGCCGAGGAGCGCGGTCTCGCGTTCCGCGAGGTGGCCGGGGGCAACGTGCTGATCGAGTACCGGCAGGGGCGTGGGCATCGCCCCCTCGTCCTCGGCGCGCACATGGACCACCCCGGCTTCCTGGTGGAGGCGGCGCGCGGGCGACGGCTGACGCTGGCCTTCCGCGGCGGCATGGCCGCGACATACGGACGCGACGAGTCCGTCCATATCTACGGCCGCGACGGCATCTGGCGCGGCAGCGCGACGATCACCGCCGTGCAGGCCTCGAAGGCGCCGGCCGCCGGGCGCCTGGTCGGCGCGTCCGCGACGCTGGACGCCGGGATCGCCGAGGTCGGCGACTTCGCGCTCTGGGACGTCGAGGTGTGCCGCATCAAGGGACGCGTCGCCTACGCGCGCCAGTGCGACGACCTCGCCGGCGTCGTCGCGATCCTCGCGACACTCGACCGCATGGCCGCGAGCGGCGCTCCGGGCCACGTCCTGGGCCTGTTCACGCGCGCCGAGGAGGTCGGGCTGATCGGCGCCGCCGCCGTCGCGAAGGCGGGCGTGCTGCCGAAGGACGCCGTGGTCATCGCCGTCGAGTGCTCCTCGATGGCCGGCGGGCGCGCGGAGCAGGGCGAGGGGCCGATCATCCGCGTCGGCGACGTGCAGCACATCTTCTCGCCGCGCGTGACGATGTGGATGACGCAGGTCGCGCGCGAGATCGCCGCGGAGGACCGCGGCTTCAAGTACCAGCGCAAGCTGATGGACGGCGGCACGACCGAGGCGACCGCGTATGACCTGATGGGCTACGAGACCGGCGCGGCGTGCATGGCGCTGGGCAACTACCACAACGCCGGCCCGCGCGGCCGCGTCGCCGCCGAGACGATCCACCTCGGCGACCTCGAGGGCCTCGCGCGCCTCTTCGAGCGCATGGCCCGCGACACCCGCCGCCTGGAGGCGGTCGAGTCGGACGCGCGCAAGCGCTGGGCGGGCATCGGCGCGGAGGCGGGGAAGCGGCTGAAGGCGGGGGAGTAGCCCGTCAGGCGAACGCCGGCACCGCGACGTGCAGCACGAGGTCCGCGGCGAAGTGCGCGATCATCGCGCTCTCCAGCCCGCGCTTCCAGTACAGCCACCCGAACGCGACGCCCGCCACGCCGTTCAGCACCACGGCGCGCGTCACCACCACGGCCGTCAGCGGCACGAGTTGCGCCGTCGCCGGGAGGTGACCGAGCCCGAAGAGCACCGTGCTGACGAGGATCGCCGTCCAGAGCGCCGCATCGCGCGGCATGGCGCGGATCAGCACCCACGCGAGCAGCGACATCAGCAGCAGCCGCAGCAGGATCTCCTCGGTGATGCCGCCGTAGAACGAGGCGAGGAAGCCGGTCCACGCCGGCGGCGCCGCGAGCCCGGAGTCCACGGGAATGACGCCGCGGAACACCGTGGCCTCCAGCGCGAGGATGAGCACCGCCGAAGCCGCCCCGAGCCCGACGGCGAGCGGGAGCACGCTCCGCAGCCGCGCGCCGACCGGCTCACCTCGGAGCCAGCCCTCGAGGATCGGGGCGCCGAGGCCGACGCGGCGCGCGCACCACAGCCCGACGATCACGGCGACCGAGACGAGGATGACGTTCTGCGCGAGCTGCGCGCCGATGAACGTCTCGCGCGAGATCCCGGCGGGCAGCGTCGTGGTGGCGAGGATGTACGGGAAGACCAGCACGGAGCCCAGCACTCCGCCCGCGATCAGGATCAGTGCCTCGCGTCTCTCGGTGGTCATCGCGCACCTCGCTCCGGTCGCCGTCTGCTGTGTTCGATCGTACGTCCGCTGTGCGTGCGCGGGCGTCGCTCGACGGCGGCCGCATGCGACAATCGCGCGATGAATGCTCGAACGGCGCTGGTGACCGGCGCGAACCGCGCCGACGGGATCGGCCTCGCGCTGCTCCGCGAACTCGCGACGCGGCAGCCTGAGCGCCTCGTCGGCACGTACCGGACGGTGGAGAGCGCGTCCGCGCTGCTCGATCTCGCCCGCGCCGACGCCCGCGTCCACGCCGCGATGCTCGACGTGACCTCGGACGCCTCGGTGGACGGGCTCGCCGCGTGGGCCGGCCGTGAGGTCGGGGCGCTCGACCTGCTCGTGAACAACGCCGGGCTCGGCGACGGCGAGGGCGCCATCCTGCGCGCCGCGCTCGCCGAGCTCGAGGCGCAGTTGCAGGCGCACGCGATCGGCATGCTGCGCGTCACTCGCGCGCTGCGCCCGCTGCTGCGCCGGGGCTCGGTCGTGCTGAACGTCTCCTCGACGCTCGGCAGCATCGAGCGGATGAGCGGGTCGTGGGCCTTCTACAGCGCGGCGAAGGCGCTGCAGAACGCGCTCTCACGCCAGCTCGCGGCGGCGCTGCGCCCGGACGGTGTGATCGTCTGCGCCGTCAGCCCCGGCTGGGTCGCGACCTCGATGGGGAGTGGTGGCGCCCCGCTCACTCCCGAGGAGTCCGCGGCGCACCTCGTGCGGCTCGCCGAGCGCGTGACGCTCGCGGACAGCGGTCGCTTCCTGGAGTACGACGGCACGCCGCTGCCGTGGTGACGGGGCGCGCCCCGCTACACCTCGCCGACGGCGGGGATCGTCTTGAGGGCGGCGACGATTTCGCGGAAGTGGGCTTCCTCGTCGGGGGTCTGGGGGTCGATCGGGAGCGTGACCTGCGTGTTGATGCCGGCGAACTTCTCGCGCATCTTCGCGGGCAGCTCGTCCCACGTGCCGATGACGCAGAACTCCTCCAGCATGTCGTCCGTGATCACGGCGGCCATGTCGTCCCAGCGCGCCTCGATCGACAGGCGGTGCAGCTGCGCGGCCTCGTCGTCCCAGCCGTGCGTCTTCATGACGTTCGCGTACGAGCGCGTCGAGGCGTAGAAGGACACCTGCCGGCGCGTGCGCTCCAGCGCCTCGTGCACCTCGTCCGCGGTGCGGCCGGTGACGACGAAGCCGCCGCCGTTGACGTGGAGCGAGGCCGGGTCCTTGCCGGCGCGGCGGGCGCCCTCGTGCACGGCGGGGATCAGCACCTCGCGGATGTAACGGAACGTGCTGAACCCGTGCACGGCGATGCCATCGCAGACCTCGCCCGCGAGGCGTGCGTTGAAGGGGTTCACGGCGGAGATGATCACCGGGATCTCCGGGTGGTCGATCGGGCCGGGGTTGAAGAACGGGCTCGTCAGCCGGTACTGGTAGTACTCGCCCTCGTACGACGGCTTCGTGCCGTTCTGCCACGAGTCCCAGATCGCGCGCATGCACGCGATGTAGTCGCGCAGCCTCGGGCCCGGCGGCGCCCACGGGACGGAGAAGCGGCGCTCGTTGTGCCCCTTCACCTGCGTGCCCAGGCCGAGGATGAAGCGCCCGTTGGAGTACCGCGCGAGGTCCCACGCGATGTTCGCGGTGATGTGCGGGACGCGCGGGAAGGCGATCGCGACGCTGGTGCCCATGGTCATGCGCTGCGTGTGCTCCGCGACCAGCACCAGCGGCAGGAACGGGTTGTGCTGCGTCTCCCCGACGAAGACGCCGTCCACGCCCAGCGCCTCGAAGCGGCGGGCATCCTCCGCGATCGTCCGCAGGTCGTTCGGGATGCCGACGGCGACGGTCATGGGCATGGGCGGTCCTCCGGGTACGTACGCGCGATCGGCATGGTAACAGGCGGCCTCGACCCCGCCGGGGCTACTTGCGGCGCTCCAGCACGGCCCAGACGGCCTCCTCCGTGTCCGCGGCCACGCGCCCCTCGCGCAGGAGGCGGACGATGAGGCGGCTGTCGTAGCCGTCCGCGAGCATCCGGTCGCGGAGCCCGTCCACACGGGCGCTGAGGCCGAGGACGACGGCGAGCACCAGCTCCCACTCGAGCGGCGTGCAGAGCACCCCCACCCCGTTCACCTCGACGCGGACGCGGGCGTCCCACAGCGAGGGGATCTCGCGCGGGGCGAGCGAGTCGTACGGGCCGTGGAAGACGGGGTCGCCGAAGACGAAGACGGGGACGCCGTGGCGCATGAAGTGGAGCCGGTTCGCCGCCAGGTGGGCGCCCTGCCCCCAGTCCGCCGGCACGTTGAGCATCTCGCCCAGCGTGGTCAGGACCTGCTCGCTGGTCATGAACTCCAGGTTCGGCGAGGCGGCGGGGACACCCTGCAGCCGCAGGGCCGCGGCGCCGAGGAGCGCCCACGGCGCATCCGACGCGGCCTCCTCGATGACGCGCACGAGGGGCCCCAGGACCTCCTCCTGCGCGGACTCCGGGCTCAGGCCGGGGTCACGGGTCACTCGCTGCACTCCCACGTTCTCGGTGGCGCGCGGCGCGCCAACAGGCGTCTGGAGGGCCGCACAGCCCCGCGGGGCCGATGATAACGGGCGCGGTGCGTACGCGCCTCCGCCCGTGCAGAGCGCGCTCCACGGGCTTGTCGGAGGGCCGGGTGACGTGTGACCATCGGCCTCGCCATAGGGAGTGCAGATGCCGAAGCAGGTCGAGAACGTCGCGGCGGATGACGCGCTGACGACGATCTACCGGATCACCCACGACGAGGGCGACGAGGCAATCGCCGCGCGCCTCGCCGAGCGCCTGAGCGTCCGTCCGGCCTCCATGGCGGGCATGGTCGCGCGCCTGTCCCGCGACCACCTGGTCGCCGTGGACGCGAAGAAGCGCATCTCGCTCACCCCGGAGGGCATGGTCCGCGCTGAGAACATGGTGCGGCGTCACCGCCTGGCGGAGTGCCTGCTGGTGGACGTGCTCAAGCTCGAGTGGTGGCGCGCCTACGAGGAGGCGCACCTGATGGAGCACGCAATCTCCGACGTCACGGAGCCGCTGATCGTCGCGATGCTGAATGACCCCGACCGGTCGCCCTTCGGGTACCCGATCCCCGGCAACGCGCACTCGCACCCGCTGTCCTCGCGCCGGCTCGCCGACCTCCCGGACCAGGCCCGCTCCGTGGTGGAGCGCGTCTACGAGGAGGACGAGGAGCTGCTGCGCTTCTTCGACCAGGAGGGCATCCGCCCCGGCGTGGCGATCGAGGTGCTGGAGCGCGCCCCCAAGCGCGGCACCGTCACGGCCGTCTTCGGCGAGCGGCAGGTCGTCATGGGGACGGACGCCGCCCGCCTCGTCTGGGTGCCGGAGCGCTAGGCGCGCGCCGGCCGCGTCAGGACGCGCCGCCCTCCCACGCCGCCGGGCGGTGCTCCGCGAAGGCGCGCATCCCCTCGCGCGTGTCGTCCGTGGTGGAGGCACGCTCGCGCAGCCGCTGCTCCCACACCACCGCCGCCGGCGTCGCCCGGAACGTCTGGAGGTAGTTCAGCTTCGTCGCCTGCACGGCGACCGGGGGGTGCCGGGCGATGCGCTCCGCCATGCGGATCGCCGCCGGCATGACCTCGTCGTCCGGGACGACGGCGTTCACCAGCCCGCCCTGCAGCGCGCGCTCCGCGGAGACGGGGTCGCCGGTGAACAGCAGCTCCGCGAGGAACGCACGGGAGAGGCCCTCGAGGGCGAACGGGACGGTGCGGGAGATCGTGCCGCGGGCGACCTCCGGCATGCCGAACTGGGCGCTCTCCCCGGCGATGCGGATGTCGCAGCGGGTGGCGACCAGGTTCAGCCCCGCGCCCAGGCAGTACCCGCGGATGGCGGCGACCATCGGCTTGATGAGATCCGTGGTGCCGTAGGGGTTCGTCGGCGGGACGACCTCGGGCGCCTCCAGCGGGCCCTCGCCGCTCGCCCACTCCTTCACGTCCGCCCCGGCGCAGAAGGCGCGTCCCGCGCCGGTCACGATGATCACGCGGACGCGGCTGTCGCGCTCCGCGCGGACCAGCGCCTCCTCGAAGTCCGCGCGCATCTGCGCGCCGAACGCGTTCAGGCGGTCCGGGCGGTCCAGCGTGACCACCGCGATCTCGGGGCTGTGCAGTTCGTAGCGGACGTACTCCATGGGGGGCTCCTCCTGCGATCCTCGGCGTCCCGATCATGGCCCCGATCCGGCGGGGCGCGTCAACGCGATCCGGTGATAGACGTCGCCACAGCAGGTGGTACCCTTCCGCGGGTTCAGGGGAGGACGAGCGAATGGCCGAGCCGTGGCAGCACTTCTACCAGTCGCAGCGGCTGAGGCTCGCCTACTGGGTCTGGGGCGACGCGGACAAGCCCCCGCTGCTCCTGGTCCACGGCATGCGCGACCACTCCCGTTCCTGGGACCGCATCGCCGAGGCGTTCTGTGACCGCTACCGCGTCGTCGCCTGCGATCTCCGCGGCCACGGCGATTCCGACTGGACGAAGGGCTCTCACTACGAGATGCCGGAGTTCATGCTGGACCTGGTCACGCTGATCGACCTCCTGGGCGGGCAGGTGGACATGGTGGCGCACTCCATGGGCGGTCGCGCCTCGCTCATCGCCGCCGGGGTGTTCCCGGACCGCTTCCGCCGCATCGTGGCGATCGAGGGCACCGGGGGGCGCTTCCGCGCTGCGCCGCTGCCCCGTGGCATCGAGCGGATGCACGAGTGGGCGCAGCGCACGCGGGGCATGGAGCGCCGCGAGCCGCGCGTGTACCGCTCGTTCGCCGACGCCGTGGAGCGCGTGCAGGAGGCGAACCCGCGCCTGTCGCGGGAGATGGCGGAGCACCTGGCGCGCTGGGGCGCGCACGCCATCGACGGCGGCTTCTCGTGGAAGTACGACCCGTGGATGTACACCCAGCACGACCTGGAGGTGCCGCCGGAGGAGTACCCGCTCTACTGGTCCGGCATCACCGCGCCCGTGCTGCACCTGATCAGCAGCGACGGCGAGGCGACGCGGGGGACGCGCGATGGGAAGCCGATCGCCTCGTTCTTCCCGGACGCGGAGACGCGGGTGATCGCGGACTCCGGGCACTGGATTCACCACGACCAGCCGGAGCAGGTGATCGCCGCGATCCGCGAGTTCCTCGGCGACCCGCCGGGGCGCGCCCCCACGGAGTAGGCGGCGCCGCTAGCCCCCGGGCGCCCGCACCAGCGCGTCCACCGTCTCCACGACCTCGTCGAGGTCGAACGGCTTGTTCAGGCCGGCCGCGGCCCCCAGTTCGCGCGCGGCGCGGATGGCGTTGACCGCGGAGACGATCACCACCGGCGCACCGATGCCACGCGCGCGCAGTTCGCGGTAGAACTCCGCGCCGTCCATCACCGGCATGTTCAGGTCCAGGATGATCGCGCATGGCGACGTGTGCAGCGCCACGGCCAGCGCCTCCGCGCCGTTGCGGGCCTGCAGGACCTCGTAGCCCTCTTCCATGAACAGGTCGGCCAGCGTGCAGCGGATGCTCGGGTCGTCGTCGACGACCAGGAGGTGATCGCGAGGGCGCATGGGGGTGTGTCCGTTCAACCTGCGGCCGCTCTTCCACCGTACGCCCGCATACGTCGGGCACCATCGCCTCGGCGTAACAGAAGCGGATCGATCCGTATTCGTGAGTACCTTCCGCGAACCTCGGAATCGCTAGCGTTACGGGCGACCCCCGACTCGGGGCCATCGGGAAGTGACTGGCGGACGGTTGCGTCGGTCAGGCGGGAGCACCGTGGTCGATTCCAGGCTGGGCAACCGCGTGCTGGAGGCGCTCCCCGAGGCGGAGCTCGTCCGCCTGCTCCCCGACCTCTCGCCCGTTGCGTTCCCGCAGTCCGTGCTGCTGGCGGACGTCGGCACGCCCCTCCGCCACGTCCTGTTCCCCGTCACCGCCGCCGTCTCGCTCGTCACGGCGACCGCCGATGGGAGCTCCGTCGAGGCGGTGCTGATCGGACACGAGGGTGTCGTGGGCACCTGGTCGGCCGTCGGCATGGCGGACGCCCCGTGGCGCACCGTGGTCCAGGCGGGGGGGACGGCGCTCCAGATGCCCGCGGACGCCTTCCGCCAGCACATGCTGACCCTGCCGACACTCGGCATGCTGGTGGCTCGGTACAACGTCGCGGCGCACCTGCTCACCTCGCAGTCCGCGGCGTGCAACCGCTTCCATGAGCTGACGGCGCGCGCGGCGCGGTGGCTGCTGATGGTGAGCGACCGCACGGGCGAGACGGAGCTCACGCTGACGCAGGAGTTCCTGAGCCAGATGCTCGGCGCCTACCGGCCCAGCGTGACCGTGGCGCTCCGCGGCCTGGACGCGGCCCACCTGATCGAGGTGCGCCGCAACCGCATGCTGATCCTCGACCGGCCCGGGCTGGAGCGCGTTGCGTGCGAGTGCTACGAGATCGTGCGGGCGCAGGGGCGCGAGCTGCTGCGGGTCAGGCCCGTGGAGTAGTGCGGTCGCCGGTCGGCAGGTCGCGGTCCGGGTATGGCTGACCGCCCCCTTCGCCGACGCGCACCTCCACGTTGTAGTCGTATTCGATCTGCACGCGGCGGTAGCACTCGCAGGATTCGCGCTCGAGTGCCTCGCGGTCCGCGATGCGGATGCTGCCGCGGCGCAGCTCCAGCACGCCCCGGCTGGCGAGGCTGTGCAGGATCAGCGTCTCGCTCGGCCGGTTCGCGCCCAGCATGTACGCCAGGTACTCGTGCGTGATCGCGAACTCGTCGCCGGCCGCCCGGTCGCGCATGAGCAGCAGCCAGCGTGCCGTCCGCTGCTCCAGCGAGTGGAACTGCGCGCAGGCGGCGGACTGTGCGACCAGCGTGATCAGCAGCCCGGCGTAGTGCGCGAGCAACGCCGGCAGGTCGCCGCCTCGACGCAGCTGCGCGCTCAGGTCGGCCCGCGACATCACCAGCCCGTCGCCCGCGATCTGCATCACGGAGCGCCACCGTGACCGGTCGTCGCCGAGGCCGATCGGGAAGCCGAGCATCCCCTCCCGGCCGATGATCCCGGGCTCCATCGCGTGCCCGTCCTCCATCAGGATCAGCAGCGAGGCCGCGCCGGACGTGAAGAAGAACACGTCGTGCACGGGGGCATCCTGGTCGTACAGCACGCCCCCGCGCTCGAGCGTGACCGGGCGCATGCGCTCCAGCAGGTCGGCCCGCTCCCCCGGAGGGAGCGCGGCCAGCAGCAGGTTGTCGGTGGGACTCGACATCGGACGCCTCCGGCGACCCCGGGAGGTCGCGGGTGTGCGCCTCAGCGTACCAGCCGCCGCGGGGCGTCGGTGCGGTTAACGGCGCGCTTACACGCCCCTTCGATACTCCTCGTAACAGGAACATCACGAAGGAGGGCGCCGTGCCGCTCACCCTGGTCGTCGAGGACGACCCCGCCATCGCCGAGGTTGTCGGCTACCAGCTCCGGAAGTCGGGTCACGAGGTCACCGTGGTGCATGACGGTGCGGAGGCGCTGCGCCTGGCGCGCACGGAGGCCTTCGGGCTGATCGTGCTCGACATCATGCTGCCGGGCATGTCCGGCGTGGACGTGCTGCGCGTGCTGCGCCGGGAGTCGGACGTACCGGTGATCGTACTCAGCGCCCGGGACGGCGACGCCGACCAGGTGGCCGCGCTGGAGCTGGGCGCCGATGACTACGTCACGAAGCCGTTCTCCATGCGCCAGCTGCTCGCCCGCGTGCAGGCCGTGACGCGCCGCAGCGCCCCGGCGACGCCGCCCCCGCCCGCCGACCTGGATGCGTACACGCTGGTCATCGACGAGACCCGGCACGAGGTGCGCCGCCGCGGCGAGGTGGTGGCGATGCCGCCGAAGGTGTTCGAGGTGTTGTGCTTCCTCGCGCGGCACGCGAACCGCGCGTGCTCGCGGCAGGAGGTGCTGGACGCGGTGTGGGGGGACACGTACGAGGGCCAGGCGCGGACGCTGGACGTGCACGTCCACTGGCTGCGCCAGCGCATTGAGGACGACCCGGCGAGCCCGCGCTTCGTGCGCACCGTGCGCCAGTACGGCTACCGCTTCACCCCCTCGCCGGAGGAGTCCGAGGACCGCGCCGTGTTCATCACCGCCCCGGCGCCCGTCCGCCCGCCGATCACCTCGCGGGACGTGATCACGCGCGGCGACCGCCGGCCGGCCTTCGTCTAGCGCACCGGCTCAGGACGGCCGGAGGGACGGCGGCGGCGCGCCGCGCATCGCCCCGGCCACGGCCTGCGCGAGCACGGGCTCGGAGAACGGCTTCGGGACCAGGTGCACGTCCGGCGGCAGCGTGCCGTTGGCGGTGATGATCGGCTCGGCGTACCCGGACATGTACAGCACGCCGATGCCCGGGCGGAGCGCGGCGACCCGCTCCGCGACCTCCTTGCCGCCCATCCTCGGCATGACGACGTCCGTCAGCAGCAGGTCGATCGCCGCGGGATGCTCCGCCGCCAGCTGCACGGCGTGCGCGCCGTCCTCCGCCACCAGCACCTCGTAGCCGTTGCGCACCAGCAGGCGGCGCGTCACCTCGCGCAGCGCCGCCTCGTCCTCCACCAGCAGGATGCGGCCGCCGCCCCGGGGGTGCGCGGCGTCGCCGCCGGTCGCCGCGTCCGGCGTCGCGTCCGAGGCGGGGAGCAGGATGGTGACCGTGGTGCCGACGCCCGGCTCTGAGTACAGCCGGATGCTCCCGCCCGCCTGGGTGACGATGCCGTAGACCGTTGCCAGCCCCAGCCCGGAGCCCTCGCCGACCGGCTTCGTGGTGAAGAACGGCTGGAACGCGCGCGCCATCACCTCCGGCGTCATGCCGATGCCGGTGTCGCTCACCCGGAGGCGGACGTGCAGGCCCGGGCTCAGTTCCGGGTGGCGCTCCACGTACTCCTCGTCCACCTCGAACGGGTCCGTGTCGATCGTCAGGATGCCGCCTCCCGGCATCGCGTCCCGCGCGTTGACGGCGAGGTTCACGAGGATCTGCTCAAGCTGCCCGCGGTCGGCGCTCAGCACCGTGGGCTCCGTCGCGAGTTGCGTGTGGAGGCGGACGTGCTCGCTGATCGTGCGACGCAGGAGCTCCTCGATCTCGCGGACGACCGCGTTCAGGTCGATCGTCTCCGGCTGGGTCGCCTGCCGCCGCGCGAAGGCAAGGAGCTGGCGAGTGAGCCGCGCGGCCCGCTCGGCGGCCGTGTAGACCTCCTTCAGGTCGTCGCGCGCCCCGTCCAGCGCGTGCGGGTCGGGGAGCTGGGGGGCGACCGCCGCCAGCGTCTCCGAGACGAATGCGGAGTAGTTGAGGATGACGCCGAGGAGGTTGTTGAAGTCGTGCGCGACGCCTCCGGCGAGCTCGCCCAGGCTCTCCAGCCGGCGCGACTGGCTCACCTGCGCCAGCGTCCGGCTGTGCTGCGCCTCCGCGCTCAGCCGCGCGCGCTCACGCTGCGCCTCGATGCGCTCCGAGGAGTCGCGGATCGCGGCCATGAACAACGGCCCGTGCTCCGTCTCGATCGCGGACAGGGAGATGTCCGTGGGGAACTCCGTGCCGTCCTTGCGGCGCGCGGCCAGGTCCGCGGTCACGCCCATCGCCCGGGTGGTGGGGGCGGCCTGGTAGCGCTCGCGGAGCGCCTCGTGCCCGCCGCGCGCGGCGAGGGGGACGAGCACCTCCAGCGGCTGGCCCAGCAGCTCGTCCGCGGCGTAGCCGAAGAGTGCGACGGCCTGCGTGTTCACGAGCACGATGCGCCCACGCCCGTCGACGCCGATGAAGGCGTCCGGAGCCGCATCGAGCACGTCGCTCAATACCGCGCGCGTCACGCTGATCGCCCTGTCCATCACAAACGATGGTGACGGGGTTGCCCCGGCCTCGCCACCACAATTCTGTGAGTATCAGCGAATCGTCGGAAAGCCGCCACGGCGTCCCGGACACGAAGACGGGGGAGGCGTCCGCCTCCCCCGTCGCATCTGCATCGGCGCGTCCGGTTAGCCCTCGAGGATCGCCTCGACGGTGATGTCCACGTTGCCGCGGAGCGCGTTGGAGACGGGGCAGCCGGCCTCGCCCATCTTCGCCAGCTCCTCGAAGCGCGCCTGGTCGATGCCGGGGACCTTGCCCCGGACGGTGAGCGCGCTGCTGGCGATGCGGAACCCACCGCCCTCCTTCGGCGCGAACGTCACCACGGAGGTGACGGTGAGCTGCTCCGGGGGCGCGTCGTTCCGACCGAGGGTCGCGGAGAACGCCATCGCGTAGCAGCTGGCGTGCGCGGCGGCGATCAACTCCTCCGGGCTCGTCTTGCCGCCGGGCTCCTCCGTGCGCGCCGGCCACGAGACGCCCTGCTCCGGGATCGCGCCGCTGCCCACCGTGAACGTGCCGCTCCCCTGCAGCAGCGGGCCGTTCCAGACCGTGGTCGCGTTGCGCGTGATGTCAGGCATGTCACCTCCATGAGTCGAGCGGTTCGTCAGGGTTGGTGCTCCACCTTACCCCAGCCCGCGCGAGGCGCGTCCAGCGGTCGAGGTCGCGCGTCCGCCGGCACGTACAACGGGTGGCGCGGGCTGCCGTCCCGGTTCACCGCCAGCGCGTGCACCTCGTGCCCGTCCGCGCGCAGCTGCGCCAGCGTCAGCGCCCCCTCCGCCCCGCCGTGCCGCCCCCACGCGACGACGATGCACGCCGCTCCCGCCCACGCCTCGCGGCTGGCGTCCCGGTTCGCCGCCGCCGCCTCGCCGTCGCCGCCCGCCAGCAGCCACGCGTGGAGGTCGCGGACGGAGGTCGCGCGGAGTGGGTGCAGGTTCACCACGGTCACGCCCGGAAAGCCCCACGCGCGCGCGAAGCGCGAGACGCGGCGCGCCGTGGCGTCGTCGCGTGCCGCGTCGGCGACGCTCGGGTTCAGCATCGTGAAGACGACGCGCCGGCCGGGCGCCCACCAGCGGTCGAGGCGGAAGCGGTAGCGCCCGTCCGCGCTCAGCCGCGCCGAGCGCCGCACGAGGTCGCTGGTGGCGGCGGCGGCGTCCATCGCGGGTCCTCCGCCGGGCGGCCGTCCTCTTCGGGCGTGGATCGCATCGCCGGCGGCTAGGCGCCGAGGTGCTTCCGGAGGAACGTCACGGTGCGCTGCACGGCGTCGTCGTACGTGGGTGTCCCGAACAGGATGCCATGCCCGGCGCCCTCGTACGTGTGCGACTCCACGGTCCGCCCGAGCGCGATCAGCGCCTGCTCCAGCGCCTGCCCGAAGATCACCGGCACCACCGAGTCGGCGCCGCCCTGCAGCAGCAGCACGGGCGTGGTCATATTCGCCGCGAGCGTCGGACCACCGGGCGGCGCACCGCCGATGCCCACGACCGCCTGCACCACGTTCCCGCCGACCGCCGCGCCGAGCAGCGCGACGATCGACCCTCGCGAGTTGCCGACCACGCCGATGCGCTCCGCGCGGACGCCGGGGAGCGTCTTCGTCGCGGCGACGATCGCCGCGATGTCTTCCAGCGAGGCGCCCGAGGTGATCGGCTTGATGGCGGGGCCGTTGGGGCAATCGACGCCCGTGGCCAGCGGGAGGGCGGGCGGCGGGTCCACCGTCGCCGTGCCGTCGTAGTGACCGCCGAACCAGCACCCGGTCACGGTCACGAAGCCCGCGCGCGCGATCTCGTCGCCCAGCGCCAGGTACTCGGTCGAGAACCCCGTCTGGCTGTGCAGCGGCACGACCGCGGGGAACGGCCCCGTCCCCGTGGGGCGCGACACGCGCGCGAGGATCGTGCGGCCCTCGGGCGCGGCGATCGCGATCCACTCGCCCCCCGCCGGCGCGCCTCGCGGCGGGTCGGCCTTCGTCCACGTGCCCACCACGGGCGCTGTCGACGCAGGGGGCCCGGCGGGCGTCGCTGTGGCGGGGGGCGCGGGTGCGGTGGTAGGCGGGGCGGCGCCCGACGGCGCACTGGTCGCGGCCCGGATCAGCGTGAGCGCCGCCGGCGAGGAGATCCGCGTGCCGAAGGCCGCGCGGAACCCCTCGTTCTCGTTGGCGGGCCCGCCCACGACCAGCAGCACGAGGCG